>JAVHLZ010000002.1:33166-137438 GCA_031081675.1 Armatimonadota bacterium | reverse complement strand
AAGCCCCAAGGGGATCCTCGGCTTCGTGATCCCCCTGATCTGGCTGCACTTCGCCTTCAACTTCGCCGTCCTGGTCCTGCTCGTTCTCACGTGGGAGCACGTGCGGGATCGCCGGCTCTCCACAGCCTCCGCCGCCTGACGCCCCGGGCAGGGACGGAACGTCCGCACCGGGCCAGGCCCCGCGGTGCGGCGGGCCGGGCCCTGGAGACCCGCCCGCCGGCAGGACGCGCTCACGCGGCCAGCAGGCGGACCATCTCGCCGTGGACGCGCCCGTTGCTGGCCAGGACGTCGCGGCAGTCCAGGTGGTAGGGGGCTCCGCGCATGTCGGTGATCCGGCCCCCGGCTTCCTGGACCAGCAGAGCCCCGGCGGCCACGTCCCACGGGTTGAGGCCGGGCTCCCAGAAGGCGTCCAGCCGGCCAGCCGCCACATAGGCCAGGTGCAGGGCCGCCGCGCCCAGGATGCGCACCTCGATGGCCGTGCGCATCAGCCGCCGGATCTGCGCGATGTTCAGCCCCGTCTCGCGGATCTCGTAGGGCAGCCCGGTGGCCACCACGGCCTCGGCCACGGCCGCGATGTCCGACACCCCCAGGGGCCGCTCGTCATTCCCCCGCCGCACGACGGCCCCGCCGCCCCGCCGGGCCACGAACAGTTCGTCCAGGGGGGGATGGTAGACCACCCCGGCCACCAGCTCGCCGTCCCGCGCCAGGGCGATGGAGACGGCAAACAGGGGCACGCCGTGGGCGAAGTTGGTGGTGCCGTCCAGAGGGTCTACGATCCACCGGTACGGCCCTCCGGAGCGGACGGTTCCCTCCTCGGCCAGGATGCCGTGGTCGGGGAAGCGCCGGGCCAGCAGGCCCACGATGAGGTCTTCGGCCATCCGGTCCGCCCGGGTCACCAGGTCGGCGGGCCCCCGCTTGGTGGTCACGGCCTTGGCCTCCCGGGGCGCCGCCAGCATGCCGTTCAGCAGCCGGCCCGCCTGCACCGCCGCGTCGGCGGCCGCCGCCACGAACTCTGCCTCCACAGACCACCTCCTGTCGGACCGCGCGCCTGGCCGGATCTCCCGCGGGCCGCGCACGGTGGATGGCGTTCTGCGGCGGCGGCGGTCCCCCCTGTCCGGTTGCGGGGGAGGGAACCCGCCAGGAGGGGCCGCCCCCGCGCGCACGGAAGGAAGGACCTGTGGCTGCGACCGTCGAGATCCGCCGCGCCACATCGCGGGATATCGGAGGGATCCTGCCCATCTGGGGCCAGCTGGCCGAGTTCCACTCGGCTCTGGACCCGGCGTTCCGGCCGGCGCCTGACTGGGAGCGGGAGTACGGGGCGTACCTGCGGGCCCTGCTGGCCCGGGACGACGCTCTGGCGGTGGTGGCCCGGGACGGCGAGGAGATCATCGGCTACGCGGTGGGGCGCATCACCACCATGCCGGCCTTCTTCGCCCAGCGGCAGCGCGGCTACATCCACGACGTGTACGTGCGGCCCGAGTACCGCCGCCGCGGCATCGGCCGGCGCCTGGTGGAGGAGATCCTGGCCTGGCTGCGCCGGCGCGGGGTCACCCTGGTGGAGCTCACCGTCGCGGCCGCCAACGAGGCCATCCCGTTCTGGGAGCGCCTGGGGTTCCGGGTGTACATGCACCAGATGAAGCTGGACCTGCTCCAGAGGCGGGAACCGCCCCGCAGGGGGTGAGACGGCCGTGCGCCTGGACGCAGTCCTCCGCGACGTGCGCGACGCCGGGCTGGACGCCCTGCTGGTCAGCACCCCCGCCAACACCTACTACGTCTCCGGGTTCCGGGCCGTCATCTACTCGCGGCCGGTCCTGGTGGTGGTGACCGACCACCCGGTGCTCATCGTCCCCGAACTGGAGCTGGCCCACGCCCGCCAGCGCTCGCGCATCGCCGACGTCCGTGCCTATTCGGACGCCGACCTGGGAGGCCTGGAGGGGCGGTCGCCGCTGCATCTGGCCCTGGACTGCGCGATGGACGCCCTGCGCGAGCTGGAACTGCACGGACGGCGGGTGGGGTTCGAGCCCGGCGGCCTCACCGCCGAGGGCCACGCCTACCTGGCGGAGAGGTGGGGACACCCGCTGCAGCCGGCGCGCGGGGTGGTGGAGCGCCGCCGGATGGTCAAGGACCGGGACGAGATCCGGCTGATCCGGATCAGCGCGGAGCTGGCGGAGCTGGGCATGCGGGTGGAGGTGGAGAGCAGCCGGCCCGGGGTCAGCGAGATCGAGATCATGGCCCGGGGCGATGCCGCCATGCTGGTGGAGGCGGCCCGCCGCTACCCCGAGCACCACGTCACCGCCGGCTCGCGGCCGGTCTCGGGCGACAAGACCGTCCTGCCCCACTCGCTGCCCTCGGGCCGCCGCCTGCGGCGAGGCGACGTGGTCATCCACGGGACCGGGTGCGCCACCGAGGGCTATCACGCCGAAGACGAGCGCACCATGATCGTGGGGCCGCCCACCGCCGCCCAGCGGCAGCTATACGAGCTGATGGTGCGCGCCCAGCAGGCGGCCCTGGAGGCGATCCGGCCCGGCGTGCCCTGCAGCGCGGTGGACCGGGCCGCCCGCCGGGTGATCGACGAGGCCGGGTACGGGCACGCGTTCATCCACCGCACCGGCCACGGCCTGGGCATCGACATTCACGAGCTGCCCTTCTTCGCGCCCGGCGACCACACCGTGCTGGCCCCCGGCATGGTGATGTCGGTGGAGCCCGGCATCTACGTGGAGGGCGTGGGGGGGTTCCGCCACTCGGACACGGTGGTGGTCACCGAGGAGGGCTGTGAGATCCTGACCCGCTTCCCCAAATCCCTCGACGAGCTGAGCCGGCCGTGAGATCAGGGGGGATCCGATGAGGTGTTCTGCCATCGTCCCGTCCACCTTCTCCATCGTGGCCCTGGACCCGTCCACGGGCGAGGTGGGGGTTGCCGTGGCCAGCAAGTTCCTGGCCGTCGGCGCCGTGGTCCCCTGGGCGCGGGCCGGCGCCGGGGCCGTGGCCACCCAGGCGTGGGCCAACCTCGGCTACGGCCCCCAGGGGCTGGACCTGCTGGCGCGCGGCCACAGCGCCGAGGACGTGGTGCGGCTGCTCACCGAACCCGACCCGCAGCGGGACCACCGCCAGGTGGGCGTGGTGGACTGCCGCGGCAACGCCGCCGCCTGGACAGGGCGCGAGTGTCTGGCCTGGGCCGGCCACCGCACCGGGCGGGGCTATACGTGCCAGGGCAACATCCTGGCCGGGGCCGCCGTGGTGGACCGCATGGCGGAGGCGTTTGAGGGATCCACGGGCCCGCTGCCCGAGCGGCTGCTCGCCGCCCTGGAGGCCGGGCAGGCCGCGGGAGGTGACAGCCGGGGCCAGCAGTCGGCGGCGCTGTACGTGGCCAAGGAGAAGGGCAGTTACGGAGGCTACCTGGACCGCTACATCGACCTGCGGGTGGACGATCATCCCACGCCTCTGGTGGAGCTGCGCACGCTGCTGGAGCTGCACCGGCTGTACTTCGGGACCACCGACCCCGCCCGCCTCACCCCCCTCACCGGCGCCGTCGCCCGGGAGGTGCAGCAGATCCTCCGCCGCCTGGGCTACTACCGCGGGGAGATCACCGGCGTCTACGACGACGCCACCCGGGAGGCGTTCCGCCGCTTCTGCGCCATCGAGAACTTCGAGGAGCGCTGGCGCGAGGACGACCTGGTGGACGGGGAGATCCTGCAGTTCATGCGGCGGCGTTTCGGGGCGCCCGCGGACCCGCAGCGATGACCGGCCGGGAGCGGGTCCTCGCCGCCATCAGGGGCGCGCCGGTGGACCGGGTGCCGGTGGCCCTGTGGCGGCACTTCCCCACCGACGACCAGAAAGCGGAGACGCTCGCCCGGGCCCACATCGCCTTCCAGCGGCAGTTCGGATGGGACCTGCTGAAGGTCACCCCGGCCAGCGGCTACTACGGCGACGACTGGGGGCTGCGGGCGGGGTACCGGCCCAACCGGGAGGGAGTGCGCCACTACACCGACCGCCCCGTCAAGAGGGCGGCCGACTGGAGGCGGCTGCGGGTTCTGGATGTCACCGCCGGGGCCTACGGCCGCGAGCTGCACGCCCTCGGCCTCATCCGCGGCGACCTGGCCGACGACCTGATCCTGGCCACCGTCTTCAGCCCCCTGACGGTGGCCCGCACCCTGTGCGGGGACCAGGCCCTGGTGCGCTACCTGCGGGAGTCCCCCGACGACCTCGTGGCGGGGCTGGAGGTCATCTCCGAGGTCACGGCGCGGTTTGCGTCCGAGGCGCTGGCCGCCGGAGCCGACGGGATCTTCTTCGCCACCCAGTGCGCCACCACCGACTACCTGACGGTGGAGGAGTACGAGGAGTTCGGGCGCCCCTACGACCTGCGGGTTCTGGAGGCGGCGGCGGGAGCCGAGGTGCGGATGCTGCACCTGCACGGGACCGCGGTGATGTTCGACCAGCTGGCCGACTACCCGGTGGACATCATCAACTGGCACGACCGCCGCACCCCGCCCACCCTGGCCGAGGCCCGGCGGCGCTACTCGGGCTGCCTGGCGGGCGGCGTGGACGAGTGGGGCACGCTGTCCACCGGCACCACCGAGGAGATCGCCGCCCAGGTCGCCGACGCCATCGCCCAGGCCGGCGGCCGCGGGCTGCTGGTCACCGCCGGGTGCGTGGTCCCCGTCGACCTGCCGCCCGAAAGGCTCCTGGCCGTCCGGCGGGCTGTGGAGCGCCCCCCGTAGGGGCCGGCCCGCCGGCGGCGCGCCCGGCGCGTCCGCCGCCTTCGCGCTCATCGCCCGCTTTTGCGCTATAGTGGAAGGCGAACCCCGGCCATGGGCGCCAACCTCACCCGCAAAATTCTCCAGGCCCACCTGACGGAGGGCCGCCTGGTTCCCGGCGAAGAGATCGGCATCCGCATCGACCAGGTCCTCTGCCAGGACCTCACGGCCACCCAGGCCTTCCTGCACTTTGAGGCCCTGGGCCTCCCGCGGGTGCGCTGCCGGCTGGCCGCCTGCTACGCGGACCACAACGTGCTGCACATCCGGCCCGAGAACATGGAAGACCACCTGTACCTGCAGACGGCGTCCCGCAAGTACGGCGTGTGGTTCGGCAAGCCGGCCACCGGCATCGGCCACCAGATCCACCTGGAGCATTTCGCCGTGCCCGGCGAGACGGTTCTGGGCGCCGACAGCCACACGCCCCACTGCGGGGGCGTGGGGATGCTGGCCATCGGCGCGGGCGGCATGGACGTGGCGGTGGCCATGGCCGGGGGGCCGTACTTCTTCACCATGCCGCACGTGGTCCAGGTGCGCCTGGTGGGCCAGCTGCGGCCCTGGGCGACTGCCAAGGACGTGATCCTGGAGCTGTTGCGCCGCCTGACGGTGCGGGGAGGGCGGGGGCGGATCTTCGAGTTCACCGGCCCGGGCCTGCGGACCCTCAACGCCCAGCAGCGGGTCACCATCGCCAACATGAGCTACGAGCTGGGGGCGACCACCTCCGTCTTCCCCTCCGACGACGTCACCCGGGACTACTTCCGCCGCCTGGGGCGCCTGCGCGACTGGCGGGAGATGCTGCCCGACCCGGACGCCGACTACGACGACACCCTGGAGCTGGACCTGAGTGCCGTCGAGCCGCTGGTGGCCCTGCCCAGCCAGCCCGACAACGTGGTGCCGGTCCGGGAGGTGGCCGGGATCCGGATCCATCAGGTGATGGTCGGCTCGTGCACCAACGGCTCGTACACCGACATCCAGGCAGTGGCGCGCATCCTGCGCGGCCGCCGCGTCCATCCCGAGGTGTACGTCTTCGTCCACCCCAGCAGCCGCGCCGACCTGGAGCTGCTGGCCCGGGAAGGGTACGTGGCCGACCTGCTGGCCGCGGGCGTCAACGTGGCCGAGCCCACGTGCGGGGCGTGCATCGGCTTCGGCCATGTGCCGGCCCCCGGCACGCGCAGCCTGCGGGCCATCAACCGCAACTTCAAGGGCCGCAGCGGCCTGGCCGACGACCAGGTGTACCTGGCCAGCCCCGAGACCGCCGCCGCCACCGCCCTGCGGGGCGTCCTCACCGACCCCCAAGACCTGGAAAAGGAGCTGGGCATCTCCGCCCCGGAGCCGCTGCTGCCGGAGGCCATCCCCCAGGACAACCCCAACCTGATCCCGCCGGCATCCGAGGAGGAGGCCGCGGCCATCGAGGTGCACCGGGGCGAGAACATCCGCCCCGCGCCGGTCAAGCCTCCTCTGGAGGAGGGTCTGAGGGGGTCGGTGCTGATCAAGGTGGGCGACGACATCAGCACCGACCACATCATGCCCGCCGGAGCCGAGATCGTGGCCTTCCGCTCCAACATCCCCCGGCTGGCCGAGTACGTCTTCCACCGCCTGGACCCCGACTTCAGCGCCCGCGCCCGCAGCCGGGGCGGGGGGTTCATCGTGGGCGGGGAGAATTACGGGCAGGGCTCGTCCCGGGAACACGCGGCCCTGGCCCCGATGTTCCTGGGGGTCCGGGCCGTGCTGGCCAAGTCCTTCGCCCGCATCCACCACGCCAACCTGGTCAACTGGGGTGTGGTACCCTTCACCTTTGCCGACCCCGCCGACTACGAGCGGGTGCAGCGGGACGACGAACTGGAGATCCCCGGGGTACGGGAGGGTATCGCGGCCGGCGCCAGCACCTTCACGGTGCGCAATCTCACCCGGGGCGGCACCGTCACCGTCACCGTGACCCTCACGCCCCGGGAGCGGGCCTACCTGCTGGCCGGCGGCCGGCTGGCCCACGCCCGGCAGCGGTCCGGGACCTGACCGACCCGGCACCTCAGCCGGTGCCCGCCCGCGGGCGGCACGCCGTCACCGGCCCACGTACTCCCGCACGTCCAGCAGATCCCGCAGGGCGTCCCCCACGAAGTTGATGCTCAGGACCACCAGCATGATCGCCAGCCCCGGAAACACCCCCAGCCACCAGGCGCTGAGGAAGAACGGCCGCGCGTCGTTGAGGATCAGGCCCCAGGTGGGCGTGGTCGGCTTGACGCCCAGCCCCAGGAAGGACAGCCCGGCCTCTCCCAGGATGGCGTAGGAGATGCTGACCGTCCCCTGGACGATGATCGGCGCGCCGGCGTTGGGCAGGATGTGGCGGAAGATGACGCGCCGGTCTGAGGCTCCCAGCGCCCGCGCCGCCGCCACGTACTCCTCGTTGCGGATGGCCAGCACCATGGCCCGGGCGATCCGGGCGAAGTCGTCCACGAAGGCCAGGGTGATGGCCACAATGACGTTGGCCAGGCCCGTGCCGAAGATGGCCACCAGGCCCACGGCGATGATGAAGTTGGGAAAGGCCCACTGCAGGTCGATATAGCGCATCACCAGGGTATCCACCCAGCGGCCGTAGTAGCCGGCCACCAGCCCCAGCAGCGACCCCCCGGCGGCCGCCAGCGCCACCGTCACCAGCCCCACCATCAGGGACACCCGCCCCCCGAAGATGATCCGGGACAGCAGGTCGCGGCCCAGGTCATCGGTCCCCAGCAGGTGGGTCCGCCCGGGGCCGACCAGGATGTCGGCGGTCTGGAGGGCGGGATCGTAGGGAGCCACCCACGGCGCGGCCAGCGCGGTCGCGGCGGCCACGGCCAGGAGGACGACCCCCACCGCCGCCCGTCGGTCCCGCGCCAGGCGTCGGGCGATGGCCCGGACCCCGCGGCGCCGGGGGACGACGGCCGGATACACCAGCTCGGCCACGCCCACGCTGGTTCACTCCACGTAGCGGATCTTGGGGTTCACCAGAGCATACAGGACGTCCACCAGCAGGTTCGTGAACACGAAGATCCCGGCGATGACCAGGATCATGCCCTGGACAATGGGAAAGTCGCGGTTGAGGATGGCCTCAATGAGCAACCGCCCCACGCCCTTGATGGCGAAGACGTTCTCGGCAATCACCGCTCCCGCCAGCAGCAGGGCGAAGGCGATCCCCATCACCGTGAGCACGGGGATCAGGGCATTCCGCAGGGCATGGCGCAGGACGACCACCCGGGCCGCCAGGCCCTTGGCCCGGGCGGTGCGGATGTAGTCCTCCCGCAGCACCTCCAGGAGCGCGGACCGGGTCATGCGGGCCAGGATCGCCGCAAAGGTCGTCCCTGTGGTCACCGCGGGCAGGATCAGGTGTGACAGCCACACCCCCACCCCCGCCGACAGCGGCTCGTACCCGAAAGCCGGCAGCAGCTGCAACTTGACGGCAAAGATGATGATCAGAACAATGCCCAGCCAGAAGTCCGGCATGGACAGTCCCAGAAACGCCAGGACCGTCAGGGCGTGGTCGGCCGGCGAGTACCTCCGGACGGCGGACACAACCCCCGCCGGCAGGGCGAGACCGACGGCCACCCCGAAGGACAGCAGGGCCAGCGAGAGGGTGCGCGGCAGGGCTTCCCGGATCAGCACCGACACCCGCTGCTGGTTCCAGATGGACGCCCCCAGGTCCCCCCGCAGCAGGCGCCCCATCCACCGGACGTACTGGACGGGAAACGGCTGGTCCAGCCCCAGGTTGCGGCGGATCTGCTCCACCGTGGCCGGGTCGGCCTCAAACCCGGCCAGCGCGCGCACCGGGTCGCCGGGGATCGCCCGCATCATGAAGAACACCAGGGTCGCCACTGCCCACATGACCAGCAGCGAGTAGGCGACCCGGCGCGCGATGTACGCCTTCACGTCCGGCTACCGCACGGTCAGCGTGTCCAGGTCCCGCAGGCCGGGAATGTGCACAAAGCCCCGCACGTTGCGCCGGTACGCGGCCACGTCCACCCCGTGGAAGAGAAAGACGCAGGGCGCGTCCTTGGCAATGAGGTCCACGGCGGCCTGCACCCAGCGGACGCGCCTGGCGGTGTCCACCGTTTCCCGCTGGGCCGCGTTCAGGGCGTCCACGTCCCGATTGGCGTAGCCGAAGGTGTTGAACTTGGCCCCGCTCCAGAACCAGTCGTCGATGGAGTCGTCAGGGTCAGGGTCCCCGCCCGACCCGATCTGGCACAGTTCGAACTGGCCCTGGTCGAAGCGCTGGACCTGGACCGGGAAGTCCACCACCTCCAGCTCGATGGTGATGCCCAGAGTGCGCTTGTAGATGTCGGCGATGACCTCCCCCCGCCGCCGCACCCCGGGGCTGACCAGCATCTTGATGCTGAACCCGCTCCGGTAGCCGGCCTCGGCCAGCAGCCGCCGCGCCTGGTCCGGGTCAAAGCGCTGGGGGCTGGTGGCGGCCAGATCGCGGAAGTATGTCTTCTGGGCCCTGGGGATGGGGCCGAAGGCGGGAACCCCCAGACCGAACAGCGCCCGGCGGATGAGGTCGTCCCGGTCCATCCCCTTGGCCAGGGCCAGCCGCACCCGCACGTCGTCGGTGGGCAGGGAGGCCTTGCCGATTTTCTGCTGCTTGTCGGCGCGCAGGTTGAAGAAGACGGCCTGAAACCCCGGGTCGTCGGCCTGGGAGATGACCACGTCGCGGTTGGCCCGCACCCGCGGCAGCAGGGCCTCGGGGACCACGTTGATGAACTCCACCTGGCCCGACTCCAGCGCCGCCACCAGCGTGGCCGGCTCCTCGATGTTGAAGATGGTCACCCGGTCGACCCGCGGCCGATCCTTCAGGTAGTAGTCGGGGAACTTCTCGAGAACGATCCGCTCGCCCAGACGGTGTTCCACGATGCGGAACGGCCCGGTGCCCACCGGCCGGCGGGTGTATTCGCGCCCCATCTGCTCGATGGCCCGGCGGTTGACGATGGTCAGGGCGCGGCCGCTGCTGCGCTCGGTGATCTTGACCAGCATGGAGGCCCGGGGTTGCCTGAGGGTGAAGCGCACCGTGTGCGCATCCAGTTTCTCCGCCTTCTCAAAGGGGTCCAGGATGCTGCGGTGCAGGGACCCCACGGCCGGATCCCGGGTCCGGTTGAAGGTGTAGATGACGTCGTCGGCCGTGAAGTCGTCCCCGTTGTGCCACTTCACTCCCCGGCGCAGGCGGAAGGTCCACACCAGCCCGTCGGAGCTCACCTCCCAGCTTTCCGCCAGGTCGGGCCGGGGCACCAGCCCCTCGTCGATGTGGGTGAGCCCGCCCAGCACGTTGCTGGTCACCTGGAACTGCACCACCTGGTTGATGAAGGCCGGGTCCAGGTTGGTGAACTCCCGGACGTTCCAGGCAGCCTTGAGTTCGCCCCCGGGTCGCCCCTGGGCGAACGCCGGAAGCGGCCGCAGGAGCGGGGACAGGTAGTGCAGCGCTCCGGCGGCGACCGCCAGCCGCAGGAACACGCGGCGGGTGATCCGGCCGCTGCTCAGGTCAGACCAGTCCAGCCCCAGCCGGGGATCGGCGGGATCGTAGTCCAGCGCCCACCGAAGGTCCGCCTCCCACTGCGGGATACGGCGCTCGTCCACAACGGATCCCTCCCCCTCTGAACGGACGTTCACCCCACAGACTACTCGCGCTTGAGCGCGTCCTCGATCATGTCGAAGTGGGCGTCCATGGCCGCTGCGGCCCGAGGTGCATCCCGATCCGCCAGGGCCGCGTAGATCTCCTCGTGGGCACGGCAGGCGGTGGCAAAGAAGGTGCTGTCCGGAGTGTAATCCCGGGCCCGGAGCGCCACCGCCAGCTGCTGTCCCATGATCTCCACCAGCGGCCGGACGGCCCGCTCCAGGAGTGAGTTGCCGGTGGCCCGGGCGATGGCGAGGTGAAAGACGGCGTTGGCTGCGTTGAACTCCTCAAAGCTCGCCCGGACGGCGGCCTCCCGCATGCCGTCCAGGGCGCGCCGGACCTCCTGCAGAGCCCGGTCCGTCGCGCGCCCGGCCGCCCACGCGGCGACGGCCCGCTCCAGGACCCGGCGGGCTTCCAGGGCCTCCACGGGGCTGTCGCTCTCCTCCAGCCACGACAGGGCTTTGTACCCGGCTCCCTCCGGGAGGCCGGTCACGTACGTGCCGTCCCCGGCGCGGCTGTCCACGACGCCCACCAGCTGGAGCGCGCTGAGGGCTTCCCGTACCGACGGCCTGCTCACGCCCATCTGGTCGGCCAGAACCCGCTCAGGGGGAAGACGGTCACCAAGCCGGTAGACGCCGGTCCGGATCGCCTCGAGGATCTGCTCGGCCACGTAGGCGCTTTTCCTCTTCGTCTCAATCCGCTGAAAGGGCATAGCAGGGTATCGGCTGAGTTTGACTAAAAACCTAGACAGGGATTGTCAGGCTGTCAAGTGGTCAGGCCAGTTCTCCGACCGGGTCGGGGCGGCCGGGGTGACGTACGTCCGCCCCGCCGCCACGATGCCAGGACATCGTTTGGGGAGAACAGAATCCCGACGAAGAAGCGCGTCTCCAGGGAGGTGGACGGAGTGGTGAGACGGCTGCTCATCGTGCTTGTGGGTGCCACCGTGGCCGCCGCATGGGTGCCGGCAGTCCTGTCGGCGCCGGCGGTGCGCCTGTCCATCGCCACCGGCACCACGGGCGGTGTGTACTTCCCGCTGGGGGGCGGGCTGGCGTCGCTGATCTCCAAGGAGATCCCCGGCGTGACGGCCACCGCGGAGGTCACCCCGGCGTCGGTGGACAACATGCGCCTGATCGCCGCCAAGCGCGCCGACCTGGCCTTCACCCTGGCCGACACCGCGTATGACGCCTACCACGGGCTGGACATCTTCCGGGGCTCGCCGGTGCCCATCCGTACCCTGGCCCCTCTGTACAACAACTTCAACCACCTGGTGACCATCGAGGGCACCGGCGTCAACACCATCCAGGACCTGCGGGGCAAGCCCGTGTCGGTGGGCCCGCCGGGCAGCGGCACCGAGCTGACGGCCCTGCGCATCCTCCAGGCGGCCGGGATCGACCCCGACCGCGACATCCGCAAGGAGCGCCTGGGCCCGGCGCCCTCGGCCGACGCCATCAAGGACCGCAAGATCGTCGCCTTCTTCTGGAGCGGCGGCCTGCCCACCTCGTCTGTCCTGGACCTGGCCGTGTCCCCCGGCGTGCGGATCAAGCTGATCCCCCTGGACGACGTGCTGCCGGCCATGCAGCGCCGGTGGGGGAACCTGTATTTCCGCGCCGTCATCCGCAAGGAGTTTTACCCGGGGATGACGGCCGACGTGGCCACCATCGGCGTGGCGAACCTGCTGGTCGTCCACCGGGACTTCGACGCCGAGCTGGCCTACCGGATCACCAAGCTGCTGTTTGAGAAGCGCGACGAGCTGGCGCGGGTCCACCGGGAGGCGGCCAACATCACCCTCATCGGCGTGGCCGGCCGCTCGCCGGTGCCGTTCCACCCCGGAGCCATCCGGTACTATAAGGAGCGTGGCGTCGAAGGGTTTTAAAGCCGGCCCCGCCGGGATCGGGGCGGCGGCCGCTGTTCTGGCGGCCGCCGCCCTGGCGGCACTGGCACCCGTACCTGTCCTGGAGGTCGCACGCGAGGACAGCGGGCGTCTGCTGTGGCGCCTTCCCGTCCGCAATGGCTCCCGGGTCAGACTCCACTATGTCAACTCCCTGTATCACGCCCCCACCACCGAGGAGTTTGTGGTGAGAGAAGGCGCGCTCCGCCTGGTAGAGGTGACGACCACCGCGGAGGCGGTGATGGAGTACCTGCGCATCGATCCACCCTACCGCATGGTCCACGGACGGCTGGCGGCCGCCACCTCCGGGCCGACAGTACCGGCGCTGGTCACCCGCATCGGCCAGACCGGCCGCCAGTGGCTGGAGGTCGGCGACCGGCTCCTGCCCCTGTACCGGGTAGGGGTGGGGGAGGCGGTCCGGATCCGGGTGGTCCGCCGCCCGTGGGCGGTCGCGCAGCTCGGCCCCTTCGCAGAACGTCCGGAGACGCCATGACACCCGCGGGCCCTTCGAGCGGCGCGCCTGTCGCCCCTGACCAGCAGGTCAAGGAAATCGTCGAGAAGTACGAGGGAAAGACCCGCCCCCTGGGCGGGGTCTGGGGGGTGCTGGCCGCGGCCGTGGGCGTCGCCATGGCCGTGTACCACCTGTACGCCGCAACGGTTCCCTTCGTCCGCCAGATCCACCTGGTCCGCCACCTGATCTTTGTCCTGGTCCTCATCTTCCTGCTGTATCCGGGAACCCGGCGGTCGCTGCAGCGGACCTCACCCACCGGGTGGGACCTCCTCCTGGCCGCCGCGAGCATCGCGTCGCTGGGATACATCCTCGTCGACTTCGAAGCCTTCATCTACCGGGCCTACATCCCCACCCGGCTGGACCTGACCTTCGGCATCATCACCATCCTGCTGGTCCTCGAGGCCACCCGGCGCACGGTGGGCAACGCCCTGGTCCTGGTGGTGGCCGCCTTTCTGGCTTACGCCTTTGTCGGACCGTGGCTGCCCGAGCCCTGGACCCACCGGGGCTACGACCTGACGCGGGTGGTCGGGCAGCTGTACATCACCCTGGAGGGCATCTTCGGCGTCCCGCTGGAAGTCTCGGCCACCTTCATCATCCTGTTCACCATCTACGGCGCGGTCCTGGACGCGTCCGGGGCCGGAAAGTTCTTCGTCGACCTGGCCCTCAGCCTCACCCGGGGCCGCCGCACCGCCCCGGGGCAGGCCACCACCGTGGCCTCGTTCCTGCTGGGCGGGCCGTCGGGCAGCGGGGTGGCCACCACCGTCACCGTGGGCGCCATCACCTATCCCCTGCTGAAGCGGGCCGGCTACGACCGGGAGTCGGCCGGGGGGCTGCTGGCGGCCGGGGGGATCGGCGCTGTGATCTCCCCGCCCATCCTGGGGGCGGCGGCCTTCATCATCGCCGAGATCCTGAAGATCTCCTACCTGCAGGTCCTGGTGATGACCATCATCCCCACGGTCCTGTACTACTTTGCCATCATGCTGATGATCGAACTGGACGCCCGGCGCATGCAGCTGCAGCCGGTGGAGATCGCGGCGGCCGAGACCCGCGAGCTGGTGGGCCGTTACTGGTACCTGCTGTCGTCGCTGGTCGTCATCCCGCTGTTCATGGTCATCGGCTTCACCGCCATCAAGGCTGTCATCTGGGCCACGGGGCTGGCGGTGGTCACCAGCCTGCTGCGCCCCGAGACGGCCCTGGTGAGCGTCCGGCGGACCCCGGCCCCGGGAGTGGGGTGGGGGGCAGAGGGCCTCCGCCTGGGGCCGGTGGCGGTGGACCCTCGCCGGCTCATCGCCGCGCTGGACAACGGCAGCCGCCAGGTCCTCAGCGTCGCCGCCACCTGCGCGGCCGCGGGGTTGATCGTGGGCGTCGTCAACCTGACGGGGCTGGGGTTGAAGGTGTCGGACATCATCATCACCTATGCGGGCGGACGCCTCCTGCCCACCCTGCTGTACGCCGCCCTCGCCCTGTGGGTGCTGGGGCTGGCCCTGCCCATCACCGCCACCTACATCATCGCCGCCGTCATCGTGGCCCCGGCGCTGACCAAGCTGGGCGTCTCGGAGCTGGCCGCGCACATGTTCATCTTCTACTACGCCATTCTCTCGGAGGTGTCGCCGCCGGTGGGCCTGTCGCCGCTGGCGGCGGCCGCGCTCACCGGAGGCCGGCCGTTCCGGACCATGCTGATGGCGTGGAAGTACACCCTGCCGGCGTTCGTAGTCCCCTTCATGTTCACCATCCACCCGGCCGGGCTGGGGTTGCTCCTGCAGGCGCCGGCCGCCGAGGTGGTCAAGGTCACCATCACCGCCATCCTGGGTCTGGCCGCCCTGGCGGCCGGCATCAGCGGGTGGGCGCTGCGGCAGACCACCTGGCCGGAACGGGCGATCCTCATCGCGGCCGGCCTCCTGCTCATCTACCCGGCCACAGCCCTGGACCTGCTCGCCCTGGCCCTGGCCGGCGGCGTCCTGGCCGTGCAGGCCATCACCCGCCCCGCCCCTCAGCCCCGCTGATCCCTCTGGCCCGCCGCGGGTGCGGGACGTGTATGCTAGGAGTGTCACAAGCGTACCGCAGGGAAGGAGGGACGGGCGCATGGCCGAGGAGCAGGAAACCGCGCAGACTCCCGAGCAGCCGGCGACCCTGGTGGACCTGCTGCGGTGGTTTGTGGGCGTGCTGGCGGGCAGCGCCTGGCAGTACCTGGGGCTGGTGCCCAACCCGAACACCAAGAAGATCGAGCAGAACTTCGACGACGCGCGGCTGGCCATCGACACCATGTCGGCAGTTCTGGACCTGCTGCGCCCGCGCCTGGACGACCGCCAGCGCCGGGAGATGGACGCGCTGCTGGCGGACCTGCGCCTGAACTTCGTGGAGCAGAAGGCGCGGGCGGAGGCCGCCCAGACCGCAGGGCGGCCGGCGGGAGGCCCGTAGGCGGCCCATGAACCGCCTGGCCGCAGAGCGCAGCGCCTACCTGCAGGCGGCCGCCCACCAGCCGGTGGACTGGTTCCCCTGGTCGGAGGAGGCCTTCCAGCGGGCCCGGCGGGAGGACCGGCCCATCCTGCTGGATGTCGGGGCGGTGTGGTGCCACTGGTGCCACGTGATGGATCGCGAAAGCTACGAGGACCCGGAGGTGGCCCGCATCATCAACGAGAACTTCGTGGCCATCAAGGTGGACCGGGACGAACGCCCGGACATCGATGCCCGCTACCAGCAGGCGGTGGGCGCGCTGTCCGGCGAAGGCGGGTGGCCGCTGACGGCGTTCCTGACCCCCGACGGCCAGGTCTTTTTCGGCGGCACCTACTTCCCGCCGACGGACAGCTACGGCCGGCCGGCATTCTCACGGGTTCTGCTCAGCGTCGCCCGCTACTATCGGGACAACCGCTCGGATGTCCTGCAGGCGGCCGCGGACCTGCACCGGCAGCTGGCGGCCCACGGGCGCCCGCGACAGCAGGGCGACCTCAACCCGGACCTGCTGGCGGCGGCGGAGGCCGCCATCGGGCGGGCGTTCGACCCCTCCCACGGCGGTTTCGGAAGCGCGCCCAAGTTCCCCCACCCCGCCACCGTGGAGTTCCTGCTGCGGCGCCACTTCCGCACCCGCGCCCCGGACCTGCTGGAGATGGCGGCCCTGACCCTGGACCGGATGGCCCGGGGAGGCATCCACGACCAGGTGGGCGGAGGCTTCCACCGCTATGCCACCGACGCCCGATGGATCCTGCCCCACTTCGAGAAGATGCTCTACGATAACGCGGCGCTGCTGCTGGCTTACCTGCACGGCTACCAGGCCACGGGGCGGGAAGCGTTCCGCGCGGTGGCCGCCGACACGATCGACTTCATGGCGCAGGTGCTGTGGGACCCGCAGCGGGCGGCCTTCCGCGGCAGCCAGGACGCCGACGTGGCCCCGGGCGACGATGGAGGCTACTTCACCTGGTCCGAGCAGGACGCGCGCGCGGTGCTCACCGACGACGAGTTCGCCGTCCTGGCCGAGCACTACCATCTGCGGGGGCGGGGCGAAGTGCACACCGACCCCACCCGGCACGTGCTGTACGTGGACCGGGACCCCGACGTGGTGGCCGCCTCTCTGGGCAGGGACCCGGACGAGGTGCGCCGGCTGATCCGCAGCGGCCGCGCCAGACTCGCCGCCGCCCGGGCCCGGCGGCAGGCGCCCATCACCGACCCCGCCTGCTACGCCTCCTGGAACGGCATGGCGGTGTCCGCCTTCCTGGAGGCGTCCGTCGTCCTCGACGACGCCCGCTGCCGGGCGCTGGCCCTGCAGGCCCTGGAGGGTTTTCTGCAGGCAGCGTTCTCCCCGGCGCGCGGGTTCGCGCACGCCCTGGGGGATGACCCCGTGTCGGGAATCCGCTTTCTGGACGATCAGGCCCAGATGGCCCAGGCGCTGCTGGACGCCTATGAAACCACCGGCCAGGCCCGGTACCTGCGGGTGGCCCGCCTGGTGGCCGACCTGATGCTGCGCGACTACTGGGAGGGGACCGGATTCCGGGATGTGCCTCGCGATGCGTCCGGCCCGGGGACCGACCTGCCCCACATTCCGGTGCAGGACGCGCCCACGCCGGCGGCCAACGCGGTGGCCGCGCGGGTCCTGCTGCGGCTGTCCCGCCTCTTCCACCACCTCCCCTACCGGGAGGCGGCGGAGGACCTGCTGCGGGCGTGGGCGCCGGCCCTGGCCCCGCACGCCGTGTTCGCCTCCACCCTGCTGCTGGCGGTGGACGACCTTCTGACCGAGCCGGCCCACGTGACCGTCGTCGGCCCGCTGGACGACTGGCGGACGGCGGGCCTGCATGCCGCCGCGCGCCGGACGTATCGGCCGGACAAGATCATCTCGGTGCACGGCGACGGGCAGGACGTCCCTCTCCCGCCGGTAGTGCAGGCGATGGCCACGGCGGCGCGGCAGCCCACGGCCTACGTGTGCGCCGGCACGGCCTGCGCGCCGCCCGTTACCGACCCGCAGGCGCTGGCGGACACCCTGGCCACCTTCGGCACTGCCCGCCCCTGAGCCGTGTCCTACGCCCGCCTCAAGCACCTGCTGTCCGGCCTGGCGCTGGAGGCGCTGGGCGATCCCGCCGGAGCATCGTGGGCGCCGGTGGCCTGCGCCTACGGCGAACTGGCCACCAGCGACCGGCTCGCCGTGCCGCTGGAGGTGGTGCTGGAGCGCGCCGGCCAGATCGGACGGCCTGTGGGCTACAGCCCCCAGGAGACAGATGCGTCCATCCTGGCCGAGCGGGGACTGCTCCTCCGCGGGCCGGACGTCCTGTCGCTGCACCCGGAGTTCGCCCCGTACCTGGACTACTGCCGGCGGCAGACCTCGCGGCTGGTGCGGGCCCTGGTCCGGATGCGGCAGGAGGGCGCGGGGGACGCGCTGCGCCGGGCCGCGGCCCTGCTGGAGGCCGGCCTGTACTTCGAATGCCACGAGCTGCTGGAGGGAGTCTGGCGCGCCACCCGCGGGCCGGAACGGGACTTCTACCACGGTCTCATCCAGGTGGCCGCCGCCTTCTACCACTTCGAGAAGGGCAACTGGCACGGGGCTCGGGTCCTGCTGGATAAGGGGCTGGACAGGCTGCGGCGGTACCCGGACACCTACCTGGGGGTGGACCTGCGGTCGCTGGTCGAGGGCCTGCGGCCCTGGCGGGACTACTTCGGGACGGCCGGAGTCCGCCGCCGGCCGGACCTGTACCCGGCCCTGCGCTTTGTCGCCTGACGTCCGCGGGCGACGCGGTCACAGCACGGAGCGGTGCGGGCGCGCCCGGGTCTGTGCTACTATGGAGCACGGCCGGAGGGGTGACCGAGTGGCCGAAGGTAGCCGCCTGCTAAGCGGTTGAGCGGGCACACACCCGCTCCGTGGGTTCGAATCCCACCCCCTCCGCCACTCCCAGGCCGGGAACTTCGCGGTCCGGGACCGGAGAGAGCACGGACCGGAGACGGAACCGGGTACCCCCCCTTGCCCGCCGGATCCCTGATCCCTGACCTCGCAGTTCCGCGCCTAGAGACCTTCCACGATCTGCTTCCACTGGCCGGGCACGAAGACCATGATGGCCATCACCCGGCCGCGCATCACGCCGAACTTCCCGATGTCAAACGCGATGCCCAGGCTGTCGTAGATCAGGGTAATGCTGCGCGAATCCTCGTCGGTGGTGAACTCGCTGCCGTAGGCTGCCTCCACCGCCGCCCGCTCCGACCCGCCGGTCAGCCCGCCCTTGTCGGTCCGGTAGGCGTCGCTGAGCTGGATGAGCACGAAGACGACCTTGCCGCTGTCCTTCTCGGCGATCAGCAGGAACGGGCGCAGCGGCCAGTCGTAGATGGAGTATTTCTCGCGGTCGGCCTTGTCGTACAGGTCCCCCAGCAGCCGGACGGCCTCATCCACCTGTCCGCCTACCTGGATGCCGCCCGCCGACTGGCCGGCCACGATGGCCGACGACGTCTGCGCCGCCGCCGGCACGCCGGCCAGCGCCACCACCAGCAGTCCTGCAATCAGAAGGTGCCTCACGACCCTCACCCCAGTGGGGATACCCTCACTTCGGCCCCCCTCCACACCGTGCCCCCGGCGGAGGCGTCCTAGCCCGCCCGGGGCGGCATCCCCACTGTACCACAGGGAGGGCACGGGGCCTGTGCTATAATCAGCCTGCGCGCGCCCGTAGCTCAGTGGATAGAGCGTTGGCCTGCGGAGCCAAAGGTCGTGGGTTCAAGTCCCGCCGGGCGCGCCATCCTCTCCCTGCGAAGCGCAAAGGTTTTAAGCCGCCATCCCGGGACTTGAACCCACGACCTGAGGGACGCCATCCTCTTTCCCCTCTCCCTCCGGGAGAGGGCAGGGTGAGGGCACTCAAGCCCCGCCGGACCTCCCGGTTCCCTCCGCCCAGGCCCGGATGTCGACGGAAAACGGCAGGCGAGGCGGATCACCCTCGGTGCCGGGCGCCGGATTGCGTTCCAGGTACTCGATATCAATCAGCGAGAAAGGGAAGATCGCGTGCAACGTCACGGGTGAGCCACTCGAGTTGCGCGTGCCATGGGCGGTCCCGGCGGGCACAAAGACGACGGCTCCGGATCCGACCGTCTGAGTGTCATCGCCCAGCCTGACCTCTGCCACGCCCTCGTCGATGACGAGTATTTCCTCCATCGTGTGGCGATGAAGCGGAATGCGATCGCCGGGGGCCAGCACCTCCCACAGCACGACCAGCCCGTGCACGAATGCACCGTCGGGCCGCGCCGGATCCACGACTGCGGCGATGCGGCTGTTGGGCCGCCAGTCATCGGGATCCGCGGCATCGGTGAGGGGAACGAAGCGGCGCTCGGTAATGATAGCCATCTCATCCTCCTCGGCCGTATACGCATCGGGGAGGGCCGAAGGCTCCGACCCTCCCCGCCTGCGCACTCGCATCAGCGCACGATGATCGTTCCGGTCATCCCTTCCACCGGCATGTGGACGGGCTCCCCGTGGAGAGGGTGCAGGGCGAGGGCCCCAGCGCGGTGGAGCGCCCCGTCAGGGACGCAATCCCTGTTCCCCTCTCCCGCCGGGAGAGGGCAGGGTGAGGGTCTGACCCCAAAATTCCCGGTGCGGGGGCGCACGAGGAAAAACAGAAGGAGAAGCCGGGCCGGCCGCAGAGTCAATTTCCCTCGAAGGGGGTGAAAGCGCCATGAGCGCGGATTGCGTGGAGTACGTGTACCTGGAAACCCACCACTGGGAAGAGTCGCTGGCCTTCTGGCAGCGGCTGGGCTTCCGGCTGGCCCTGAACCTGGGGCGGGCAGGCCGCCTGGAAGCTCCCGCCGGAGGGACAGCGATCTTCCTGGAGGAGGTCCCCGGGCATCACTCCCTGACCATGGAGGTCTACCTGCGCGCGCCCGAGGAGTTCGAGCCCTCCGGCCCAGTGCAGGTCGTGCAGCGCTGGCACGACAGCCACTGGGGGACACGCCTGATGCAGATCCGGGACCCCGACGGCCGGACGTTCACCGTCCAGGTCCAACCCCGGAAGGGCGGCAGCCAGACCTGACCACGGGACAAGCACGCCGGGTACGCCGCACTCTCACCACCGCGGCAGCGCGGGCCACCATACCCGCCACCGGCCGGGCCCGGAAGAGATGACCACGCTGGCCCCATCGCCGAAGGCCTGCGTCAGATCCAGGACCCGGTCGCCGACGCGCAGGCGGTGGCCGGCCCGGGCGGGGATCCGCAGGGGCAGCGCGCCCACCCGACGGGGCGACCGCAGCACGTACTGGCCGCCCTCCCGCGCATAGCCGTCTGCGGGCAGCTCCGCGCCCTGGGACACGAACCGCACCTCCACCAGCCAGAGCCCGTCCCGCTCGGCCTGGAACACCTCCGCCACCGGCGTGCGCTCGACGGTGTGGGTATACAACAGCTCGACCCGCGCGCCCGGAGCGACGGCCACCAGTGCTGACCGTCCCTCCCCGGCGACCCGCACTCCACCGGACGATCGGTCGGCATCAGGGCGGTGATCCCGCGGTACGTCCCGGGGGGAATGACCTGGCGCGTGTAGAACGGCCAGCGGGCCCGCAGGGCCTCGTCGCCGATGGGCAGGATCACGATGTCCCGCGACGCGGCGACATCCGTCACGGCGGCGGTGGGGATGCCGGCCGTCAGGAAGACCACGGATCTCATCCCGCAGCTGGTCCATGCGAGCCGCAAAGGACAGGAAGTCCACCCGCAGCTCGCGATAGTAGATGTCGTGCACCTGGAGAATCTGCCGGGCGTTCGCCTCGGTGCTGCTGCCCGGCGCCCCCCACCACGCGCCTGCCCCGGAGGTGCTCCACCCGACTGATCCCCTTGTCCCGCAGGGTCACGATCTGGATGGTCTCCGGGTACAGCATGGCCACGCCGCGGAAGGCCGTGATGGGACGCGGTCGGTTAGACCCGGGCTCGGCGAACATCTCCCGGCCGTTGCATGCGTGGTAGGCGATGTCGTTCTGGACCAGCGCCAGGTGGGCATCGTCGCGGGCCAGGAACTGGATGTTGGCCACCGGCGCCAGCAGCAGGATGTGGAATCCCTGGGCGATGGTCAGGCTGACGGAGGCCAGCTCGCCGACGCCACGATCCCCAGAACGCCGCCCCATGGGGCTGGCACCGTGCAGCAGGAAGCCGATGAGGACCACCAGGGGTGCCACCAGGTACGACCGGGTCACCACGATCGCCCGCACGCTGGACAGACGGTCCCGCGGCAGTCGGCCAGGCCCAGCATCGGCGGGCAAGCCCCCCGGGGTCCGTCTGGACGGGCGCCCGGAGCCGGACGGGTCGCGTATAATGTGAGCGCGGGCCCGTAGCTCAGTGGACAGAGCAGGGGACTCCTAAGCCTCTGGTCGGGGGTTCGATTCCCTCCGGGCCCGCCAGAGATGGTGGAGCGCCCCGCCAGGGGCGCCATCCTCGTTTCCCTCTCCCTCCGGGAGAGGGCAGGGTGAGGGCCCCCGGTGGAGCACCCCGATAGGGGTGCAATCCCCAGCCACGGAGAGTCTGTCGCCCGACCTCCCAGACGGTCAGACGCACACACCAGACGTCCTTCGTGCGCACAGTGCAACGCCTCCCCGACGATGAGGGTCTGACCCCAAAATTCAAAAGATCCGGGGTGCCGGGGCCTTCGACAACGGAGGTCTGCCCCCAAAATCCGAAGTGCGTCGCTCATTGGAACGGCGCAAACCCGTATGCCGCCGCAATGAAGGCGTGAAAAGACGACCATGGCCAGCCCGCCCGGAGGATTGGTGGAGGGCGCGCCCGAAGACCCCCGTCGGCACATGGATCGCATTCTCAGGGTCGTCCTCGCCCTCGCCCTGGCCGCCACCGTCGTGGCGGCGGAGGTCGGCCCGGCTCCGGGTCTGCGGGCGGCAGAGCCGCCGGTCGTCTTCAGCGGGGACGTGACGGACAGCTCGGCCGTCATCTGGGTGCGGACCGGCACCCCCGGGGCCGTGCGGGTGGAGTACGGACCCACGGCCGCCCTGGGCCGAAGCACCACGCCCGTCACCGTTACCGAGGCCACCGACTTCACGGCGAAGGTGGAACTCTCCGACCTGCAGGCGGCCGCGCGGTACTTCTACCGGGTGGTTGCGGAACCCGGGGGCACTGCAAGCCTGGTCGGTGAGCTGCAGACGGCACCGCCACCTGATGCCGCAGCCGCCCTCGCTCTGGCGTGGGGCGCGGACACCAGCGAACGTTTCCGGCCTTTCCGGATCTTCGACGCCATCCGTGCGGCGCAACCGGACGCCTTCCTGTTCCTCGGCGACACCATCTACTCCGACCTGGACTGCGGAGCGCAGACCCTGGCCGAGTACCGCGAGTGCTACCGGCGCAACCGCGCCGACGAGCCGTTCCGCCGGTTTCTCCGGACGGTGCCGGTGTGGACAACCTGGGACGACCACGAGGTGGCCAACAACTTCGACCGGACCCATCCGCGCCTGGCCATCGGCCGGCAGGCTTTTCTGGAGTACTGGCCGATACGGACCCCCCCGGCGGACCCCACCCGCCTGCACCGGTCGTTCCGGTGGGGCCGCCTGGTGGAGATCTTCATCCTCGACACCCGCCAGTACCGGTCACCGGCCTACGACCGGGACACCCCGGCCAAGACGATGCTGGGAGAACAGCAGCGGCAGTGGTTGCTGCGGGGACTGGCCGAGTCCCGGGCGCACTTCAAGGTGGTCGCCACCAGCGTCCCCCTCAAGTTCCACGGCGCCGACTCCTGGGAAGGCTACACCGCGGAGCGGCAGGTGATCCTTGACACCGTGGCCCGGGGCATCCGGGGAGTGGTATTTGTCAGCGGAGACGTGCACTACGCCGCGGTGATCCGGCACAGGGAGGGAGTGCTGGAGGGCATCGCCGGGCCGCTGGCGGCCGTCATCAACACCCGACGCCGGGCCGCCGAGTATCCCGAGACCGTGTTCAGCTTCAACCGCAGCTTCACCTTCGGTCTGCTGCGGATCGAGCCGTCACCTCCGCAACTGGCGGTGGAGCTCTATGACGTCGACGGCCGGCTGCTGTACCGAACGGTGACGGGTCCATGAGCGCAACATCACCTGCGTCCCTCGGTAGGGCACCTGCCACCAGGCGACACGAAGGGAGGCCGCAGGCCGGACCCGAGGAACGCCTCCGGAGACGTCGAAGGCAAGGCCGAATGCACAAGGGGGTGCCGAAGATGTGCGCCCGATGGAGCGTCCATGGCGCCGTACTGGCGGGGCTCTTGCTGCTCGCCCTGGGCGTGGCCGCCGCCGGCGGCCCGGTGACCATCACCTTCTGGCACGGCATGAGCGGCGTCCTGCAGCCCGCCGTCAACGAACTGACCGAAGACTTCAACAGGCTCAATCCGGGGATCGTGGTCACCGCCCAGTACCAGGGCACTTACGGGGCATTGAACCAGAAACTCATCGCCGCGGTGGCGGCCGGCAACCCACCCACCATCTCCCAGGTGTTTGGCAACTGGACGGACCAGCTGATCCGGGCCGGAGCCATCGTGCCCGTGGAGCGGTTCATGCGCGGACCTCAGGGTCTGTCTGAGGAGGAGATCAACGATATTCTCCCGGCTCTGCGGCAGGCCAATACCTTCAACGGCGTCATGTGGACCATGCCGTTCAACAAGAGCCTGTACCTGCTGTTCTACAACGCCGACCTGCTGCGTGAGCACAACCTGACGGTGCCCCAGACCTGGGACGACCTGGTGACTGCCGCCAGGGCGCTGACCCGACAGGAAGGGGGGCGGGTGGTGCGCTACGGGTTCGTGGTGCGCCCCACCACCGATTACTTCCTCACCATGCTGCTCACCAACGGCGGTGACTTCCTCGCGCCCGGCGGGCGGGAGGTGGCGTTCAACAGCCCGGCGGGCGTGGAGGCCCTCCAGTTCCTGGTGGACCTGGTGAACACCCACAAGGTCGCCTACGTCCTGCCGGGATTCGCCGATGCAGACTTCGGAGCGGGCAAGGTGGCCATGTACTTTGCCACCAACCCCGGTCTGGCCTTCGCCCGGGCCGCCGTGGCGGACCGCTTCACCATCGGCCTGGCGCCCCTCCCCTACCGCCGCAAGCGGGCCACCATCCTCACCGGCACCGACCTGGCCATCCTGGCCCGCGCCACGCCGGAACAGCAGGCGGCGGCCTGGCGGTACATCAAGTTCCTGACCAGCACCACCGGCACCACCCGGTGGTCGCTGCGCACCTTCTACATGCCAGTGCGACGGTCTGCGGTCGAGTCCACCCTCATGAAGGTCTACCTGCGCGAGAACCCCCTGCACAAGGCGGGACTGGACTCGCTGGCTTTCGCCCGCAGCGAGCCGGCCATCGCCGAGTGGCAGGAGATCCGCGACATCATCCAGGACGCGGTGGAGGAGGCCATTCTGGGCAAGAAGACGGCGGCGCAGGCGCTGGGCGACGCCGCCGTCCGGGCGAACCGGTTGCTGGCCCAGCGCCCCCGCTAGCGGACGACTGGATCCTGGGGGCGGGCCGGGTGGGAGCCTGACCGGCAGGCGGGGGTGAGAGTGTGGCGACAACCGGCGCGTTGCCCGCCCGTCTGCGCGCATCCCCCTGGACCCGCCGTGTGCGGCGCGTCGCCGAGCACGTGGAGGCGGCGGCGTTCCTCCTGCCGGCAACCGCCGTGCTGGCGGTGTTCCACTTCTTCCCCATCGGGTACGCCTTCTACGTCAGCCTGCTGCGCTGGAACCTGATCGACCCCCAGCGGCCCTTTGTGGGACTGGACAACTACCGCCAGCTAGTGGCCGACGAGAAGTTCCTCGCCGCGCTGGGCAACACCACCTACTTTGCGGTGGCCTCGGTGGGGGTGACGGTCCCCCTGGCGCTGGGGTGTGCTCTGCTGCTGAACCGTCGCCTGGCGGGCATCTCCTGGTATCGCACCGCCTTCTTCATCCCCTACGTCACGCCTCTGGCGGCGGTGGCGATGGTGTGGCAGTGGCTGTACCACCCCGACCACTTCGGCCTGCTGAACGTGTTGCTCGGCAAGGTGGGCCTGCCTCCCCAGCGGTGGCTGCTGGATCCCGTTCAGGCGATGCCGGCCATGGTGGCGGTCGCGGTGTGGAGCAGCCTGGGACGGGACACGGTGATCTTCCTGGCGGGCCTGCAGGCCATTCCCCCCGAGTACTACGAGGCCGCGCAGATAGACGGAGCCAGCAGCTGGCAGCTGTTCCGGCACATCACCCTGCCCCTGCTATCCCCGACCACCTACTTCATTCTCATCATCAGCATGATCGGCGCATTTAAGGTGTTTGCCCTCCCGCTGTTTCTCACCGGGGGCGGCCCTCTCAACCGCACCCTGACCGTCGTGTACTCCATCTACCAGCAGGGGTTCCAGTACTTCCGCATGGGATACGCGGCCGCCCAGGCCTACACCCTCTTCCTCATCATCCTTCTGCTGACGCTGCTGCAGCGGCGCATCCTCTCCGGGCGGGTGCACTACGAGCTATGACCCCGGCGATCCACTCCCGGACCCCCGGGCGACGGCGCCTGTCGCTGGCCACCCTGGCGGCTCACGGAGTCCTGCTTGCCGGCTCGGCCGTGATGCTGCTCCCCTACTACCTGATGGTGGCCACCTCTCTCAAGCCGCTGCAGGAGATCTTCACCGACCCCTTCACCTGGATCCCGTCGCGTCTGGCCTGGGAAAACTACGCAGACGCCTGGAATCACGCGCCCTTTGCCCGGTATTTCCTCAACAGCACCATCATCGCCGTCACCGAAACCGCCGGCGTGCTGGTGACCTCCGCCCTGGCCGCCTACGCCTTCTCCCGCATGCGCTTTGCGGGGCGCGAAGCGCTGTTCATGATCTTCCTGGGCACCCTCATGGTCCCGGGCGAGGTCCAGCTGGTTCCCAACTACATCACCATCACCCGGCTGGGATGGCTCAACACCTACGCCGCCCTCATCGTTCCCTGGCTGGCGAGCATCTTCGGCATCTTCTTTTTGCGCCAGCACTTCGCCACCATCCCCCAGGAGCTGCAGGACGCCGCCACCATCGACGGCGCCTCCCACCTGACCTTCCTGTGGCGGGTGGTGGTCCCCCTGAGCACCCCGGCCTTCATCACGGTGGCGGTGCTGACCTTCCTGGGGTCCTGGAACGCCCTCACCTGGCCGCTGATCGTCACCAACACGCCCGAGATGCGGCCCATCATGGTGGGCCTGCTGGCCTTCTCCAGCGAGTGGGGGACGCAGCCGCGGCTGCTGATGGCCGCCGCCACCTTCGCGGTGGTGCCGGTGCTGGTGGTCTTCTTCGCCCTGCAGCGGTACTTCGTCCAGGGAATCGCCCGGGCGGGACTGCGGTTCTGACACGCCGCGGGATTTGACCGGCTCCGCGGCCTGGCGTGCCCGGGGTGGGGCGATGCTCAGAGCTGCAGTCTGCCGGTCTGTGGGTGCAGGGGAAGAACGGCCTCGTGACACCGGACTGCACCGGGCGAGCACGTTCCCGCCGCGGGAGGCGGCCCGTCGGCGCGGCCTGCCCGGGCCCTTACCCGGCCGCCGCCTCGGCAGACCTCCGGCGCCGCGCGAGCCGCAGCAGCGCCGGAGCGCACAGGGACAGCACCGACAGCGCCAGCAGCACCGCGGACACGGGCCGGGCGACGAAGATGGCCGGGCTGCCCTTGCTCATGATGAGCGCCCGGCGCAGGTTCTGCTCCATCAGGTCGCCCAGGACCAGCCCCAGGACCGCCGGCCCCAGAGGGTAGTCGTTCTTGCGCAGGTAGTAGGCCCCCAGCCCCAGCACCGTCATGGTAAGCAGGTCGAAGGCGCTGAAGTTCACCGCGTAGGTCCCCACCACGCAGATGGCCAGGATCGCGGGCAGCAGCACCCGCTCCGGCACGTACAGGATGCGCACGAACAGGCCCACCAGGGGCAGGTTCAGGATCAGCAGCACCAGGTTGCTCACGTACATGCTGGCCACCAGACCCCACACCACATCGGGGTGCTGCTGGAACAGCATGGGCCCGGGAACGACGTTGAGGACCAGCAGTGCGCCCATCATCAGCGCCGTGGTGGAGGACCCGGGGATCCCCAGGGTCAGCATGGGGATCATGTTGCCCACCGCGGCGGCGTTGTTGGCCGACTCGGGCGCGGCCACCCCGCGGATATCGCCGCGGCCGAAGGTCGAGGGGTCCCGGGCCAGCTGTTTCTCCACGCTGTAGGCCAGAAACGACGCGATGGTCGCCCCCGCCGCCGGCAGGATCCCGATGTAGAACCCGATGACGCTGCCGCGGATGATGGCCCAGAAGGACTGGACGAAGTCCTTCAGGCTGAGCCAGATGCGCTCGATCTTCACCGGGACCCGCACCTCACCGACCGCCGCCTCCGCGGAGACCATGACCTCCGAGACAGCGAACAGGCCGATCACCACCACGACGAAATCGATCCCGTCCAGGAGGTAGGGGATGTTAAAGGTGTACCGGGGGACGCCCGTCACCAGATCGGTTCCCACGGTGGCCAGCATCAGGCCAAAGCCCATGGACAGCAGCGCCTTGACCAGAGACTCTCCCGCCAGGCTGCTCACCGCCGACAGGCCGAACACCATCAGCCCGAAGTACTCGGGCGGCCCGAACGCCAGGCCCCAGGTGGCCAGCAGCGGCGAGAAGAACGTCAGCGCAATGGTGGAGAGGGTGCCCGCGATGAAGGAGCCGACGGCGGCGATGGCCAGGGCGGGGCCCGCCCGGCCCTGGCGGGCCATGGCGTACCCGTCAAAGGTCGTCACCACCGAGGACGCCTCGCCCGGGACGTTCATCAGAATCGAGGTGGTGGATCCCCCGTACATGGTCCCGTAGTAGACGGCGGTGAGCATGATCATGGCCGAGGCGGGAGGCAACCTGAACGTCAGCGGGAGCAGCAGGGCGATCCCGCCCACGGGCCCGATGCCGGGGAGCACGCCGACGATGGTCCCCACCACCGCCCCGGCCAGGGCCAGGGCCAGGTTCTCCGGGCGCAGGGCCACCTGGAAGCCGAACAGGAGGTGCTGCCAGGTGTCGCTCACCGGCGCCACCACTCCCCGCGGGGCAGGCGGACGTCCAGGGCGGCAAAGGCGTACCAGGCCGCCGCCGTGACGGCCACCGCATACAGCAGGCACCGCCACCACGGCCGTACCCCCAGCAGCCGGAAGCTCGGCGCCAGAAACAGGGCGGTGGCCAGAGGAAACCCGAGGCGCTCCAGCACCACGCTGTAGGCCAGCAGAAGGCCCCACAGCGCCAGGGCTGGCAGAGAGCGCCGCCACGCCGCCGGAGGTTCCGGCGCGCGGCGCAGCGACTCAACGAAGAGCAGGACGCTGCAGACCACCATCAGCCCGCCGATCATGAGGGGAAATGTCGCCGGGCCCAGCGCCTCGCTGCGAAACCGCGGAGGCTGGAACGTGAGGGCGTAGCGGATGTACAGGGAGGAAACGAGGAAGATGACGACGGCCGCGAACCGGTCGCTGCGCCCGCCCCGCCCCGGGCGCGCGACCGGTTCGCCCTGAAAGGTCATGGCCTGCTACTTCACAAACCCGAGCTCACGCAACAGCGTCTCGAAGTTCTTCGTGTCCTCCTCCAGGAAGCGGCGGAACCTGTCGCCGGTCAGGACGAAGGGGAACCACTGGGTGTCGGCCAGCACCTTCTCCCAGCCCTTGGTCCGGGTCATCCGGACCAGCGTCTCCTCCCAGAAGCGGACGGCGGCCGCCGGCATCTCCGGGGGGCCGTAAAAGCCGCGCCAGATGGGAAACGTCACATTGAACCCCTGTTCCGCGGCCGTGGGGACGTTGCGGAAGGCCCCGCCCAGTCGCTGCTCGGAGAAGATGGCCAGCACGCGCACCGTGCCCGCCTGGACCTGGGCCAGGACCTCCGAGGCGCCGGTGGAGAGCACCGAGGCGCTGCCGCCCAGCAGCGCCGCCAGCGCCTCCCCGCCGCCCTGATAGGGGATGTAGCGCACCTTCAGAGGGTCCACGCCCCCGGCCCGCGCGGCCTTGGCGAAGATGATGTGGTCCATGCTGCCCGGAGCCGACCCCCCGGCCACCACGCCGGCGTCGGGATTCCGCTTCAGCACTTCCAGCAGCGTCCGCAGGTTGTTGATGGTGGAGTCCCGGCGCACCACCAGCACGCCGTAGTCCGTGGTGAGGGAGGCCAGAGGGGTCACGTCCCGGTAGGTGTAGGGCGTGTTGCGGTTGACGATGGTCAGGGTGAGCGCGGGCGAGAAGGCCACGAGCGTGTAGGCGTCCCCCTTGCGCCGGGTGACCACGTGGGCGATGGCCACCGCCCCGGACCCTCCGGGCATGTTGGTTACGGTGATGGGCTGGGTGACGAGCTTCTCCTCGGCCAGCACCTTGGCCGTCATCCGGGACAGCGTGTCCCACCCGCCGCCGGGCCCCGCCGGGGCGATGATCTCCACCGGCCGGTCGGGAAACGCCGGCCCGGCCAGCCCGCCGGCCGACAGGGCGGCGACTGCCAGAACCGTCAGCGCCAGCAAAGCCCCTGTACGCATGATCGCCTCCGCCACACGGGGTGACTACCCCAAGGGAATATGCGCGCGGGAATCCCCCCGTGGCATTACGCCACCCCGGCAACCGTCTCCTGCGGGACGGCGGGGAGTGGGAGGGCTACCCGCCGCCCAGCCGCCCCAGCAGGTCACGCCTCCGGCCCCGCGCCGTCGCCCGGCCCAACGCCAGCAGGTATGCGTGGGCTTTCAACAGGACGCGGGGATCCGGGGGGAGTGCACGCTCCACCCGCAGGCGCACCTGCTCCGGGCCAGCGCGCCTGTCCACCCAGCCCAGGTCCCGCGCCACCCGCAGGATGTTGGTGTCCACGGGGAACACCGGACGGCCAAATTTGAAGAGCAGCACCACCGCCGCCGACTTGGGGCCGATCCCCGGCAGTTCCAGCAGCGCGCGCCAGGCGTCTGGCAGGGGGGCCGTCCGCAGGTACCGGCCCAGCGCGCGCACGCTTCCCCACCGGTCCTCGATGGCCTGCGCCAGGGCCACCAGGCGGCGGGCTTTCAGCCTGCCGAGCCCGATGCCGGCAATCATGGGGAAGATCTCCCGGGGGCGGGCGCGCGCCAGGCTTCGGAGGGTTCGGTGCCGCCCCCACAGGCGGGCCGTGGCCTCGCGGGCCTGGCGGGAGGTGGTCTGGTGAGACAGCACCGTGCCCACCAGTATCCGCAGCAGCGGATCCCGCCGGCGGGACCGCAGCCGTCTCAGGAGGCGGGTGGCGGCGGGGACCTCGCGGGGGATCCGCTCCAGCACCGACGGCAGTCGCCCCACTCCAGGAAGCACCCGGTCCCTCAATCTTCAGGCGACCACTCCACGCGCCATCACCGGGCTGCTACGGTGCGGCGGGAAGACTTCCTGCTTTCCGGGCTGAGAGCAGCAGGGCCGGGAGCGACGTCACGCGCTCACCACGCGCACAGCCATCAGAGGACGCGCCGAGGACACCGGGGGGCCTCCCAGAGGGAGAGGGCCCGCCACGGCCGCTGGCGGACCCTCATAGAACGACCGTCAGGGCCCCCTCGAATGGTGGGACCTCCGCCCAGTGTTCCACAACCTCGCCCTTGCGGTCCGCGTAGACTGCCACCTCCAGGGGCATCGGGGTCCGCCCGGCGAGTATGCAACTCACCTCGCCCGTTGGAGTGCGATCCACCCGGATCAGGCGGGTGGTGTGCCGGGCACGGGCGTAGTGGGCGATGTGGTCGTAGCTGACGTTGCGCTTGGGCAGCCTCGACGTCAGCGCCTCGTACCGCTCCAGCAATGCGCGCCACTCGCCGGGAGCGAGCGCCTGGGTGAAGTGCGAGTGAGTGATGGATCCTCCGAAGAAAAGACTGTTCAGCCCCAGACGGGTGTGCTCCGCCAGCCGCCGGGCAGCGGCATCCACATCGTTCGCCGGACGCAAAGGGAGGGTGAGGCCGTTAAGGAAGTCCCACGTCTGTTCCCCAAATCCGCCAGCGCGATTGTAGAGGAAGCGTTCCCCCCCTGGGAGATAAGCCCTGGCGGCATCGAAGGTTGGGTAGTGGTTGAATACAACGAAGAAGTCGTCATAAGGAGCCGGCAGGAAGTCCATAGCATAGGACATGGAGCCATAGGGGGCCGGGCGCCAGTCCTCGTGGATGTCCCCCCACCGCTCCCCCGGCAAAGTCACGTTCATTTTGAAAACGATGCCTCGCTCCCGCAGGAAGGGGACGACGGCGGGAGTCCACTCATGGTCGTGGTCGCTGAGGATTCGTGATGGCACAATACCCCATCGGCGAAACGTGTCGTCCATTTCCGCCATAAGAACACGGATTTCCTCAACCGTGTATGGGCGATCGCCCGGTCCGTAGAAGAGGCCCGTCCCCGGGGCCAGGGTGTGGGGAGCGAAGTCGGCGCGCCCCTCGACGAACAGCTGCCGCGCCCGGGCGGCACCCTCCGGCGTGAGCGCTCTCAGGCAGACACACAACGTCGGGCGGTGGCCAAACTCGTTGAGCACGTCCACAAAGGCCAAATCCGCAGCGGAGCGCCACAGCCCATGGCAGTCGTCGATGCGCAGGCGGACAAACGGGGGCATCCGCAACATAGCGAAGGGTTTGCGAGCGACCCAAACGATGCTCTTCCAGAAGAGGTCGTCCAACCCGTGGGCATGGCCCAGGTAGGAACGGGTCCAGATCTTGGGGGACACCAGCCATTGCACGACGCGTCCGGCACCCATCCGGCGAGCGACGAGGGCAGGAGCCTCGGTAAGGGATATCGCGAGAACCTCAAGATCCGGTTCTTCGGCCCGAGCGAGAGTGAGGGGGGCGGGAGTGCGCAGCCGGTGGACGACGCCGGCCTCCTGCGTGGACGTGATAAAGTGATCGGATCGGGTGATGACAATCCCGTCGGCATCAGATGTGGGAATCTGACCAGATCTCCCGGCGCCCCGCAGACCCACCGCGTGACGGAGGAGGGGATCGTAACCGGCTAGATCCCCATCGAGAATGACGAGCCCCGTCCCATCGCGTTCCACGCCGCTCAGGATATGCGCAACGGCGGTCGACGACAAAGTGGGACCCAGATGTTCCTGGGCGACGACAAGCGCAGCCACTGAGGAGAGATCCAGGGCAGTGATGTCTTGGGAGCCGATATCCCAGAGGTAGTAAGGGATTCCGAAGTGCTCAAGGGCGGCGAAGACGGCCTCGGGGAGCTGAAGGTACTCAGACCGCGCGCGGTCTACCAGCAGCACCACCGCCCCGCTGCCGCCGCTCTGGTGGGGTCGAAGGGAAGGGGCGCCGGGCATCGTTCCCCACTCCTTCAGCTCCGAGCCCAAGGGGAGATGAGCCTCTCGAGGGCCTCCACACCGTAGTACAGGAGGATGCTCATGATCGTGAGCAGCGCGAGCGCCCCGAACCCCAAGGACGTGTTGAGCTGCGAAGTTGCAGCCAGGATGAGGTAGCCCAGACCACGCTCCGCACTGACGAACTCGCCGATCACCGCCCCGATGACCGCCAGGGTGATGGCCACCTTCAACCCCACGAAAAGGTAAGGCAGAGATGTGGGAAAGCGGATCTTCACGAAGACCTGAGAGGTGGAAGGAGAGAGCGAGCGAACGAGGTCCATCAGTTCAGGGGGAACCGCGGTCAGTCCCGTGACCGTGCTCACGACGATGGGGAAGAAGCAGACGAGGAAAACCACTACAATCTTGGGTAATTCCCCGTAGCCGAGCCAGATGAGAAGGAGGGGAGCGATGGCCACCTTGGGTACTGACTGCAGGCCAAGCAGGAGTGGATAGAAGGTGCTGTACAAGATCGGGACATGGACCACCAGCGCAGCCAGGGGAATGCCCACGGCAATGGCTATGCCAAAACCCGCCAGGGTTTCGTAGAGGGTGACCCCGACGTGGTAGGGAAGGCGGGATCCCCAAGCGGCTGTAGCCTGGACGATAGACAACGGGGATGGAAGGATCCAGACGGGTACCCGCAGCAAACGAGCGACACCCTCCCACAGAAGGACGACAACCACCACCGTCAGGACCGGGAGGATGGCGGGAACAGCCCAGCGGACCGGTAGCCAGGGTGTCTCCCGGAGCGGAACCTTCACGGTCGTGCCTCCCGCCCACGGTGGAAGACCTGCTCGCGGATTTCCTCGACGTGTTCCCGGAACTCCGGCCAGAAAGCCATTTCCGTGGTGCGTGGCCGGGGCAGACGGACTGTGATGACTTTGGCCACCCGTCCCGGTCGTGGGGTCATGACGGCCACGCGGTCCGCCAACAGCACCGCCTCCGGGATGCTGTGGGTGACAAAAAGAATGGTTTTACGGTACTCTGTCCAGATGCGCAACAGCTCGAACCCCAATTCCTCCCGCGTCATGGCGTCCAGCGCGCCGAAGGGTTCGTCCATCAGAAGAACGGCAGGATCGTAGATGAGGGATCGGCAGATGGCCACCCGCTGCTGCATACCCCCGGAAAGCTCTCGAGGGAAGTGCCGCTCGAAACCACCCAGGCCCACCAGGGCGAGGAGGCGACGGGCAGCGGGCACGAACTGGGCCCGGGCAAGGCCCAGGATCTCCACCGGCAGCAGAACGTTGTCCAGCGCAGACCGCCACGGTAACAGTACCGGATCCTGGAAAACGATGCCCACCTCCCGCGAGGGAGCGGCGACAACCTGGCCGTTGAGGAAGATCGTCCCGGTGGTGGGGGACTGCAGGCCCGCGATCAACTTGAGAAGGGTGGACTTACCGCATCCCGATGGCCCCACGAGGGTGAGGAACTCCCGCTCGCCGATGGAGAGGCTGACGTCCTCCAGAGCCCGGATGGGGGGCGACCGGCGGGGAAAGTAGATCTTCGAGACGCCGTTGACGACGATCATCCGCGCCTCCACCGGTTCCTCACTGGTCACCCCGGCCCCTGATACACCCTGATGCTGGACGAGACGCGTCACGGCCTTCCGGCGAACCCCGGAACATAGATGTCTTCGACCCGCACCGGCAGGCGCAGGGTGAAGACATCGCTGATGACTTGCAGCGTCCGCCACACCCGCAGGCGATCAACGTATCCAAGGCCACGCTGTTGGGTGAGCGGTGTCGTGGCCAGCTCGCGGACCGCCTCCGTTTCCCCCTGGCCGACGTCCGGTTCGATCTGCGGGTGGTACTTGTTGATGATGCGTCCGGCCTCGGAGGGGTCCCGGAAGGCCTCCTCCATACCGCGGACGGTGGCGCGGACGAAGGCACGCAGCACGTCGGGCTGTCGCCGGATGGTTTCCTCCGCAGCGATCAGACCGTTACCGTAATAGTCCAGCCCCACGTCGGCGTAGGCCAGACGGACCAGCTCCTTGGGCGCCACACGCTTGCGCAGGAGCGGCTCTCCCACGATGAACTGTCCCACGGCATCCACCCGCCCCGTGGCGAGGAGGCCCGGCAGGGCCGCGCTGTCCGTGAAGACCCATCGAACGGCATCCTTGTTGATGCCGGCCCACTTGGCGTAAACAGGGAAAAGAGCAGGGACGGCACTCCCGGCCGTATCGGCCACGGTTCGCCCTTCCAGATCGCGGGGGAATCGGATGCCCGAGTCCCGCAAAGCGTAAATGGCGTGCGGAGGTCGGGCGTAGACGACCGCCAGGAGCTTAACCGGTACGCCGTCGTTGCCCCGGGCGAGGATGAGCGTCCCCGCGTCGGCAAACCCTATCAGCGCCCGCCCGGCGCCTACCTGTTTGATGGCATCGGCGGAGCCGCCGCCGCGCACGATCTCCACATCCAGGCCCTCCTGCCGGTAATACCCCCGATCCAGGGCCACGTAGAAGTAGGCGTGCCGCCCGTTGAACCCGAAGTCCGTGGTGAAGATGACTTTGCGGAGCGGCTGACCGCCAGCGGGCAGACCCGTCCCCACGACGACTACCGCGCCCAGGACGACCGGCCACCACATGGTCGACAGCCTCTTCACAGAACCACCTCCCTTCCCTCAGTGTGGTCAGATGACGTCCAGGCGGACTTGGGACAGGCGCGCGCGCGACTCGGCGTCCAGAGCATGGTCGCGGAGCGGAACCTCCAGCGTCCGGACGACGCCGCAAAGCTCCGTGGAGAGGTAGCGCAGACCGTTATCCGGAATGAGGGTGACCACAGTGCGGAGGTCAGGGTACCTCCCGGCTAGGCGGAGCGCGGCAACGACATTGCACCCGGCCGAGATCCCACAGAAGATGCCCTCTTCCCGCGCCAGGCGCCGCGCCATGGCGATAGCTTCCTCCGAGCGGACGCGCACCACGCCGTCGAGGAGGCGTAGGTCCAGCACTCGCGGCACAAACCCGTCCCCGATGCCTTCAATTTTGTGAACACCCCATTTTTCACCCGAAAGGATGGCGCACTCCGACGGCTCGGCAGCGTAGACACGTACGGTCGGCTTACGTTCCTTGAGATAGCGGGCGACCCCCGTGAGAGTTCCTCCCGTGCCAACCGCCGCAACAAAAGCGTCCACCGCCTCGCCCGCCTGCTCCCAGATCTCCGGTCCGGTGGTCAGGTAGTGCGCCTCCGGATTGTCCAGGTTGTTGAACTGGTCGACCACCCAGTACCGATCTGGGGCCGCGGCGACGATCTCCCGCACTTTCCGTACGACCAGGTCGACGTCGCTTTCGCCTCCGGGCGTGAAGATCACCTCCGCACCGTACGCCCGAATCACGGCGCTGCGCTCGGCGGACATCCCCTCGGGCATGACGATGACCACCGGATATCCCCTGGCCGCCCCCACCATAGCCGTGGCGATGCCGGTATTGCCGGTGGTCCCTTCGATGATCGTCATCCCCGGACGCAGCTCACCGCGCCGTTCCGCCTGGGCCACCATATAGGGAAGGATCCGGTCCTTGACACTGCCACTGGGGCCGAAGTACTCAAGCTTGGCCAGGACAGCGGCATGCACCCCTGCGGTCACACGCCTCAATTGGACCATGGGCGTGGCGCCCACCGTCTCCAGGATGCTGGGAGCAACGGATATGCGGGTCACGGTTCCCATGCAGTCCTCCCGGGTGTGGGGATGTCCGCTTTTGTCCGACGCCGAACAGCCGCCCAGCGCGCCAGGGCCGCGAGCGACCGCACAGCCACACGGGGGTTGGGCGCAACGGGGACGCCCAGTCCTTCCAGCGCGTGTAGCCAGCGCTCCCGAACCTCTCCCCCGTAGATGACCAGGACGAAAGCCTTGTGGGGATGGCGCTCGCGCAGACCGGCAAAGACCTCGCGCACGTCAGGAAAGTCAGCGTTGGGAGGAGCCAGCAGGATGGCCAGGACCATGTCGGTGTGGGGGTCGGCCAGGACTGCCTCCAGCGCTGCCTCGTGGCCTCGGCGGTTCCCGTGAACCTCAAGAGCGACCCAGAGATCCGCAGGATTTGCGGGAACCTGCCAGGCCGGGAGGAGAGTGGCTAGGCGTTCCCGCGTTGCCGGGGCGAACTCGGCGAGTTCCAGGCCAGCGGACACGATCTCATCCACCGCCATGACCCCAAGGGCCCCACTGTAACTGACCACAGCCACGCGGGGTCCTGCCGGAGGTGACGACCATGCGAGAACCCGCAGGGTGAGAAGGAAGTCCTCAACGCCCTCCGCCCGCAGCACGCCATGCTGGCGGAGGGCGCCGTCCAGAACCCGATCGTCGACCGCCAGGGCCCCTGTGTGCGAGGCGGAGGCCGACGCCCCCGGGACGGTGCGGCCCGGCTTGAGCAGCACCACTGGCTTCGTTTCACCGACCCGGCCGGCCGTCTGCAAAAAAGCGCGGACGTCCCGAATTTCTTCGAGATAGAAACCGACCACGCCTACCTCGGGATCTCCTGCCGCTGCGTGGAGGAAGTCGATCTCATCGACGTCGATCTTATTGCCGGCGTCTACGCTCATGCGGACGCCCGGCCGCTGCGTGGGACGGGACATTTCCTGCAGCATGACCGCGCCCGCGAAGATCCCCGTCTGCGCGAAGATGGCGATGGGACCCGGCGTCCACGAGGGGAAGGGAACGAAGGATCCATAGAGCCGACGATGAGGAACGACGAGCCCGATGGTGTTGGGCCCGATGGCCAGCATGCCGCTGCGGCGGATGATATCAACGAGGCGCGCCTGCTCCCGACGGCCCTCGGCGTCCGCCTCTCCGAACCCGGAGGTGATGATACACACCGCCCGCACGCCGGCAGCGGCGCACTCCTCCACCACAGGACAGACAGCGGCCCGTGGGAGGACGACGAAAGCGAGATCCGGGGCAGCGGGGAGATCACCCACCCGGGCGTAGGCTGTGTACCCGAGTACAGTGTCGGCTCGAGGGTTGACAGGATAGAGGGGTCCGGAAAATCCTCCATCCACGAGGTTCTTGAACAGGATACCTCCCGCCTTGGCCGGATTCGTGGAAGCGCCCACGACGGCAACGGACCGCGGAGACAGCAGGGGACGAAGGTCGCGCACCCCTAGGCCTCCGGAGGTTCGAGTATTACGAGGGCGTCCAGGGCTGCGCAACCATCTCGGCTGACCGCCAGGGGGTTGATGTCCACTTCGCGTATTGCCGAGAGTCGAGGATCGGCAGCGATTCCGCCCACCGTTACCAGGGTATGGATGAGCGCATCGCGCCCCTTCGGAGAGAGGGCTCTCACCCATCCCCGGCTGCCATCTCCCACTTCGGAGACCAGCGTATCTGCTTCCGCAGGCCCCAGCGGGGCCAAGCGGAACCGAACTTCTCCCCGCGCCTCCACCGTGAGGCCCCCCAGGCCAAACATGATCACCGGACCGAAGCGAGGAAGACGGGCGTATCCCACGATGCACTCCACGTCCCCGGGGAGGTACTGTTCCACCAGCACTCCCTGGACCGGAGAACCCGCCTGTACGGCACGATCCATGAGATACCGAAAACACTCCCGGACACAGCCAGGGGGGATCGGACACGCGACCCACCCCAGACGACTCTTGTGCGTGACTCCCGGAGCCACCACTTTGAGGACCACCACACCCAGCTCCCGGGCCACAGCCTCAGCTTCCTCCGCAGTACGCGCCACCCCGCCGCGAGGGACAGAAATTCCCAGCGCGGCAAGCAGCCGTTTGGCCTCGGGTTCAGTGAGGATCGTTCGGGCAGTTGCGCGAACGCCCTCAAGTGGGTCGCGGAACGTCAGGTCGGCCATCGTCGCACCGCCTCAGGGTGCCAAGTCGGACGAGACCTGTACTTCGAGGCCCCAACCGGGCGCTGAAAACGATGGCCGTGGCCCCGGTCCGTGAGGCGACAGTCTGGCGGGACGGCTCCCGATCGTAGAAGGGCAGGCACTCACCTGCAAGCCCCGCCCCAGGTGGTCAAGTCCGAATCTCGAAGATATGGTTGAAAACCACCCGCCGGTGCTGGCGCCCACTCCCGATTGGAGCCTCCAAACAGTGACCGCCCTCTGTTCGTCCACGTCAGCCCCTCGCGTGCGCACACCACGTCCAGACAGGACAGACTAGGGCACGCGCAACACCACCTTCCCAAAGTGGGCTCGAGACTCCATGTACCGGTGCGCTGCGGCAGCTTCCTCCAAAGGAAAGACGCGATCTACCACCGGCTTCAGCCGACCAGCACGGAAGAGGGGCATCATGACCTCTAGCTCCCGTTTGGTGGCGCTGTTGGAGCCGAGGATAGTCAGTTCCTTATGGAACACGTAGGCGATGTTCATGGTCACGTCGTAACCTGCCGTACCTCCCGTGGTGACCAGCCGCCCCCCGCGGGTCAGACTGCGAATGGACTTCTCCCATACCTCTCCGCCGACGTGCTCCACGACCACGTCCACCCCACGCTTGTTGGTAAGGCGCATGACCTCCTGCTGAAAATCGTGTGTGGCGTAGTTGATGGTGACGTCCGCTCCCAGGGCTCGGGCCCGGTCCAGCTTCCAGTCCTCACTACTTGTGGCAAAAACGGTCGCACCCACGAGCTTGGCGATCTGTATGGCCGCCGTGCTCACCCCCGCACTGGCCGCGTGAACCAGAACGATTTCCCCTGGCCGCACGTTAGCTCTGCTCACGAGCATGTGCCAGGCAGTTCCGAAGACGGTGGGGATAGCCGCTCCCTCCTCCCAGGTCAGATCCTCGGGAAGAGGAATGAGATTGCCCGCAGGGACCAGAACATACTCAGCGTACGCCCCCGGCAGGTGGGCTCCCAGGTACCTGTAGTTGAGAGCGCACCTGTTGGGATGGCCGCTGAGACACTGCTCACACTGCTGGCAGGAAACGACCCACCAGGCAGTCACACGCTGGCCCGGCCGGACTGCGGATGGAGCGTCCGGACCCACCTCCGCCACCTCTCCGGCGAAATCCGCCCCCAGGATGTGGGGAAATCCTGGGTTAGGGCGGTAGCGGCCGGAGCGGGCCATGAGATCGAAGGCATTAACCCCCGCTGCCCGGACGCGCACGAGGGCCTGCCCGGGTCCGGGGACCGGGCGGGGAACCTCCGCAGAGACCAGGACCTCGGGCCCGCCATACTGATAGTAGACACACGCCCGCATGGTGGCGGTGGACGTGGGCGGCGTGCTCACCTGGATTCCCCTCCTCTACCGCTGACCGCTTACCCGGCCTCCCCGACTCCTCGTGCGGTGCGTCGCCTGCCCGTAACCCCCGGCCAAAGCGAAGGCCCTTGCGAACCCGCATAGATGGGTTTAGTATATCAGATGTCACGTTTCACGACCAGTGCCGGATGGTGAATCCGTGCCCCTCCCTCCCCGGGTTCCTCGCATCGAACGGCAGCTGATCCGGGAGCGCGTCTATGCAACGCTTAAGACGTGGATCCTCGATGGGACTCTCCGGCCGAACGAAACCATCCGGGACGTCGAGCTGGCCGCTCGTCTTGGGGTCAGCCGGACACCGCTGCGTGAGGCCGTGCGCCGGCTGGAAGACGAGGGGTTGATCCACACCGCAGCCAACCGTTGGACCCGCGTAGCTCCCATAGACATCCCTGAGGCGGAACGGATCTACCCCATGGTGTGGACCCTGGAGGCGCTGGCCGTACGGCTGGCGGCGCCCCACCTGACTGCTGACGACCTCAAGGCCATGGACGAAGCCAACGCCTCGCTACGCCGCGCGCTGGCCCGCCGAGATCCCGTGGGGGCCTCCATGGCGGACCAGGAGTTCCACGCAGTTTTCATCCATCGGGCAGACCATCCGGAACTGAGGCAGACCCTGGAGTGGTTGAAGGCGAAGATTCGCCGTGTGGAAGTCCTGTACTTCGGCGGTACTTTGGTGGCTGAAGCCTCGGTGGAGGAACACAGACGGATCCTGCAGGCCCTGCGGGCGAGGGATATCTCAGCGGCCGCGCGGGAAGTGCAGAGCAATTGGCAGAACAGCCTGGGGAGACTCCGGGCCTACCTGGATAGACGACGGGCGCGAGAAGGCGTTCCCCCGCACCCGATCCCGCGCAACCGTTAGCCATCCTCGGTCGAGATGAGTGCTCCGGGGGTGTGGAAAGCGTGACAAGAAGGGAACAGGCAACGGCGGCACCGTCCCCCCGGGAGCGGCCGCAAACTCTCAGCGGCTGCATTCCCCTTCTCCGGGCGACCTCAGACGTCGCCCCCACGCGATGAGCGGCCCGTCACCTCTGCCCGTAGGTGGCGTCCACCGGGAAGGGAATGGCGGTGCGCACGTCCGGGACGCCCAGCAGGTACTGCATCAGGCGGTCAAACCCCAGCCCGTAGCCCGCCCGCCGCTGAGGCTGTCCGTCGAACAGCGCCAGGTAGGGCTCGAAGACGTCCGGCTGCCCGCCGGCGGCGAGGAGCTGGGCGTACATGGGACTGCCGTACAGCTTGTCCCGCAGGCGCTGGGGGTCGTGCTCGCGGACCGACGACCCGAACGTCTCCCCCGCCAGCGGCAGCAGCACATCGCAGCAGTCCACGGTCAGCCCGCCGTTGGCCCGGGTATCGTGCATGTTGAAGAACTTGATCGGGGCGGGATACCGGACGACCCAGGTGATGCCGAACCGGGCCGTCAGGGCCGCCTCGTCGGCGGCGGTCAGGTCCTCTCCCCAGGCCTTCCCCAGCAGGGAGACGGCCTCGTCGTAGGTGATCACCGTCAGGCGCTGCAGGTCGGCCGCCAGGGCGTCCCCGCGCCCGGGGGGCAGCAGCGGGTGGTCGCAGACGGCGGTGATGACCGCCCGCACCAGATCCTGCTGGTGGGCGACCAGCGCATCCAGGTCCCACTCCCGGGCCTCCGCCTCCACCAGGGTGAACTCGCACAGATGCCGGCCGTCGGCGCGGGGTTCGGCCCGGAACGACCGCCCCACGGTGTACACGCGGGGGATCCCCCAGCGCACCAGGGCCACCTCCAGGTCCAGCTGGGCCGTCTGGCGCAGGAACATCCGCCGGCCCAGAAAGTCCAGGCCGAACACCGTGGGCACGCTCTCGCAGGCTCCGGTGCCGGCGGTGATCTCGGGGGTATCCAGCTCCACGAATCCCTGGGAAGTCAGGACGTCGCGCACTGCGCGCATCACATCAGCCCGCAGCAGGACCAGAGCCACAGGATCCTCGGGGGGCACACCGCGGGGGGCAACCGAAAGGCCCGGGCGCTCCAGCGCCGGGCCGGCCGAAAGGCTCATCTCTGCCACCTCCTTACCCGCCTCACCGGACGGGATTTAAAGGAGCCGTCTTTGCGGCACACCCTAACACACTCCCCGGCGCCCGGTCAAGATAGCGAGGTTGTTCTTTGCGCAACTTCACATCCCGGCGGTGGACAAAAAGATGCGGGATGCTTGACCTTGCCCGCACAGGAGCAGGGGCGCGATATCCGGCGCAGAAACGCCATCTCATCATGACGGACCCACGCGGACCCCGGGCTCCTCAGTGGCTGAAAAGGCTGGGCAGTCGCATCCGGCTGGCCCGCCGCGTGAGCGGCCTGACCCAGACCGACATCGCCCGGCCCAACCTCACCAAGAGCTTCATCAGCCTCCTGGAGTCGGGGCGCACGTATCCCTCGGTCTCCACCCTGGTGGCCCTCGCAGACCGGCTGCAGACGTCCCTGGCTCTGCTGGTGCTGGACCCCTCGCAGCTCCCCCGGGAGACTACCCTCAACCTGCTGGCCCTGGCCCGGTCGGCCGCGACGGCGCCGGCCCAGGCGGAACGCCTGCTGGTGGCGGCCGAGGCCCTGGCCGGCGAGACCCCGGACCTGCAGGCCGAACTGCTGCTGGCCCGGGCGGACGTGGCCGCGACCCAGGGACGCCCCCGGGACGCCGAGCGGATCCTCCGGGAGGGGTTGGCCTGGGTCCGCCGCCGGGCCCTCACGCGTTACGAGCCCCGGATCCTGTCCAGGCTGGCGTCCCTGAGCCTGGGCCGGGGCGACGAAGATGCGGCTCGCCAGAACCTCGAAGACGCGCTGGCGGCCTTCCGGACCACGCGCACGCTCCGCTCGCTGGAAGGGTGCGAGGCCTTGCTCAGCTACGGGGAGGTCCTGGGCCGGCGAGGCCGCCCCGGGCGCGCCCAGCGGATTTTCGAAGAGGTGATCCAGGTGGCCCGGCGCCAGGACCTGCCGGTGATACTGGGGCGGGCCCATCTGGCCCTGGCCCGGCTGCACCTGGCCGGCGGACGTCAGCCGCAGGCTCTGGCCGCCCTGCGCGCCGCCCGCGAGGTCCTGCTTCCCGTCGAGGATGGCGCCGCCCACGCGTCTGCCCTGCAACTGCTCGGACGCCTGCTGGCCGAGGTGGGCGAAGTCCAGGAGGCCCACCAGATCCTCTCGCACGCCCGCGCGGCGGCAGAACGGACGGGCGATGCCCGCACCCGCGCGGCGGTCCTGGATGACCTGGCCCGGGTGCTGATCCGCATGGGGAAGGTCACCGAGGCCCACCGACACGCCCGGGAGGCTCTGGCCCTGGCCGAGGCCCACAAGGATGCCGCCCAGCGCGCTCGATGCCTGGCTACCCTGGGGCGGGTGGCGAAGGCCCAGCGCAGGTGGAAGGCGGCGGTCGACCACCTTCGACAGGCGGTGGACCTGTTCGGGCGCCTGCGGCTGACGGCTGAACTGGGCGAGACCGCCCGGGAACTGGGGATGCTCCTCAGGGAGCGAGGAGACCACGCGGCGGCTGCAGAGTACCTGTCCATGGCCGTTGGCTCCGCCCCGGGCGGGGGACGCCCGCCCGACGACGGAAAGTAATCCCGGCCCCCGCGGTCCAGACCGCTCCTGCGCCCGATCCCCATCTGTCCTATAATCAGGGAGGCAGGAGGGGTGCCCCGAACTGGCTAAGGGACCGGTCTCGAAAACCGGCGGGGCGCAAGCCCCTTGTGGGTTCGAGTCCCACCCCCTCCGCCAGATGCCGGTTGAAAGCGCGAACACCCTCCCCGGGGTCCGCATGACTGTAACGCCCAGGCACACTTCCTTTCGGACCGTCGGCCGGAGGCGAGGGCGACGCCGTGAAAGCCGTGAAGGTTGCAGGCGCCAGGGGGTTCTTCCGAATCGTGGCCGGCACCCCCCGATCGCAGGCGGCCACCATGGTCCTGCGTCCCGGCCAGACGACCGGAGGAACCGACAACCGCCACCCGCACGAGGATCAGTGGCTGTACGTGATCTCGGGAACGGGGCTGGCCATCGTGGAGGGCCGCAGAATTCGTCTGACGCCCGGGACCCTGCTGCTCATCGAGGCGGGGGAGGCCCACGAGATCCGGGGCACGGGACCTGAGCCTCTGGTGACCGTCAACGTCTACGCCCCGCCGGCGTATTGAGGCGGGCTCCGCCCGCGCCGCGACCGAAAAGACAGGCGGCCGGGGCATTCCGGCGGGGCCCCTCAGAAGTGGGGGACGGGTTCCCCCGCCAGGACATGGTCCCCGGCCGCACCCTCAATGCCTTCTCACGGACGGGGGAGCACGTTCACCGCACCAGCCTGCCCGCGCGCCCCGTGGTCGAAGACGCCGCACACGAAGGGGAATGACCCCACCTGGTCGGCCACGAACTCGATCTCGGCCTGCTGGCCGGGAGCCACCGCGAAGAAACGGCGCTCGTCGTCGACCCCTTCGCGGAACAGGGTGCCGCGGAAATTGACCTGCTTTCCCACCAGCCAGCGAGCCGCGAAGCTGTGGGTGCGCCCGTCGGGGTCGTCGTTGATGAGGACCAGAACGACGGTCTCGCCCTGGGTGACCGTGATCAGGCTCGGCACGAACATATACGACCGCATCCGGATCTCAATGACCCGCCGGGACTGCGCCTGCGCCGGTGCGACCGCCAGCACCAGCGCCGCCAGCACTGCGAAGAGCGCAACCCGCCGCATCCACATGCCCTGACCCCTCCCCGAGGCCGGAAACGGCCAGCCCGCATGATGGCCTACCTGTATCCGCCGCGTGTAACGGGCACATCACGAACCCCGGGCGTCGTTTGACACTCCCCGCGGGCCGCGCCTATCATCTACTCGCGGTGGGGTGCGGGAGTGGCTGATCCGGCGCGCCTGGAGAGCGCGTAGGCGGCTAACACCGCCTCGTGGGTTCAAATCCCACCCCCACCGCCATCAAGGAGCCGCCGTCTGGCACCCACGAGGCGGAGGGGGGTGCGGGGGAGGCTGGATGCGAAGCGCCATCCGGACCGGAGGAGTTCAACCGGATGCCCCGAACGCCATCCCCACGATGCCTGCGGACCTGAACGCGCTCAGACGGGTGGGCCTGTTCGCCTCCCTGGGGGACGACCTGCTGACGGGGCTGGTCCAGCAGTTGCGGCGCCGCAGCTTCTCCCGGGGGACGATGCTGTTCCACAAGGACCAGGCCGGCGACGCCCTGTACATCGTCGAGTCCGGCCGCGTGCGCATCTTTCTGCCGGCGCCGGGCGGGGAGGAGCTCACGGTGGAGATCGCCGGGCCCGGGGACGTTTTCGGAGAGCTGGCCCTGCTGGACGGCCGCCCGCGGTCCGCCAGCGCGGAAGCCCTGGAGGACACGGTGGTCCTCACCCTCGGCCGGGAGGAATTCCTCCGTCATCTCCGCACCACGCCTTCGCTCGCGGCCGCCCTGGTGGAACTGTTGAGCAGCCGGCTCCGCCACGTGACCGAGTACGCCGAGAGCCTGGCGTTCCTGGACATCCGCGCCCGGCTGGCGCGCACGCTGCTGGAGATGGCCGACCGCTACGGAGTCCGCCGGGACGGGGTGGAGATCGATCTGGACCTGACCCAGACGGACCTGGCTACGATGGTGGGGGCGACCCGCGAGCGGGTGAACCGCGCCCTCGGCATGCTTCGGGCTCAGGGCCTGGTGGATCTGCGGGGGAAGAGGATCATCCTGCCGGATCCCTCACGACTGCGGCAGTGGACTGCCCCCTGAAGTCGGGCCTCCCGTAAGTGGCGGACCTCTCCTCCCCTCCGGACGCGCCGCCGGCGGCGCGCAGCCTGCGGAAGATCCGTTCCGCCTCAGCGGCGTAATCGGCCACCCGCCACAGCTCGGCCAACGCGCAACGGAATTCCCTGGCCGCTACCCGCCCCGGATTCACGGTCATCCCTCCTCGGTCTACCCCAGAACTGTCCGGACGGCCCACCGGGCGGCCACCGTCAGCTGAGACACCAACCTGCGCAAGCCCTCGTATCTGGCGGCGGCCGCCCGGGCGCCCTCGGCCTCTGCCTCCATGGCCAGTCGGTGGCGGTCGGCCGCCGCCTGCGCGTCCTGGTGGAGCTGATCGGCGATGTTGTTCAGACCATATGGCCCGTGCATTCCCGTCCTCCTCACGACCTCTGAATGCGATGCACGGCCACTGTACCGGGAAGCGACCAGTCCGGCGACGACCCCGGTCACGGCCCTCCTGTGATCCGAGGCACACGCCGTGCGGATACGGTGTCTGCCATCAGATAGCCGCGGACCGCGAAAATTTTGGGGTCAGACCCTCATCGCTGCGATGAAGCGGCGGGACGCCGGCCGGCGGAGGGGACCGCTCCGTTCCCGGCGGGGACGCGGGCTGACGCGCGGGCCGCTTCGCGGTATTCTAAAGGGCGCCATGGACCGCCGGGAAGGATTGCGGAAGATCCGCCGGAGCGTCTGGGAGTTCGTCCGGACGGTGGTGGTCGCCTTCGTCCTCGCGCAGCTGATCATGGTGTCGGTGGCCCAGGCATTCCAGGTGGAACAGTACTCGATGGAACCCACCCTGCTCCCCCACGACCGCGTCCTGGTGGACAAGATCTCCTACCGCCTGCGCGGACCCCATCGGGGAGACGTGATTGTCCTGCGCTATCCTCTCAACCCGCAGCGGAACTACATCAAGCGGATCGTGGCGCTGCCGGGGGATGCGGTGGAGATCCGCGACGGCCGGCTGATCGTCAACGGGACGCCGGTCGACGAGCCGTACCTCAACGGCAGGCCGCAGGGCAGCTTCGGTCCGGTCGTGATCCCCGACGACGCGGTGTTCGTCCTGGGCGACAACCGCAACAACAGCGAGGACAGCCGGGCGTTCGGGCCCCTGAAGTCGGAGTTCATCGTGGGGCAGGCCGTGCTCATATACTGGCCTTTCCCCAGAGCCCGGCTGCTGGTCGGCGGCCGCGGCAGGTAGCCGTCCAGGGTGACCGGTGCCGTCGGGCGCGACCGTCACCCGCCCGGTACAAGGCCTCCAACTCCTGACCTCCCGCCCCTGACCGCCGCCCCCTTCTCCCTTCTTCCTTCTTCCCTCTTCCCTCTTCCCTTTCTATTGGGAGCGGCCGTGCACCCGTCGTCGACGCCCGCCGCCCAGGCGGGATCGGGGTCGCCGGCTCCGACCGGGCTGCCCTGCGGCACCCGGGAGATCTGACGTACCGTTGCTTCCTTCCGGACCTGGCGGGGTTGGTCAGGTCCCGGCGCGCAGGACCCGGTCCTCGTCGCCACGTGTCCCGGCCAGACCCTGAACGGCGCCGCCTCGGACGGGAGTTCAGCCCCGCTATAGCGGATTGCGGGTACAGGGAACCGCTAGCTCCCCGCCTAGCACGGCCGGCACCATTGTACACCCGACCGGCGGGCGCCACTCACACATTCCAGTTGTTCAGGATGGCCAGGACGGCCACGAGGTTGTTGATGCCGTGGACCACCATGGGCCCGACCAGTGAGCCGGTGCGCTGGTACAGTACCGCGAGCACCACGCCCAGCAGGAGGATGGGCAGGAAGTGTATCACCTGCTGGTGGACGGCCGCGAAGACGACGGCGGAAACCGCCGTGGCCAGCGCCGGGCTGTGGGGGCGCAGCGCTCCGTACAGGAGCCCCCGGAAGTACAGCTCTTCCCCCACGGGCACCAGCACGCACACCAGCACCACCACCCACGCCAGCTCGACGCCGGTCAGCGGCCCGCGCAGGATGCCCGCCAGCACGTCCCGGGCGTGCTCGGCCTCCGCCATCGCCTCGGCGCGCTCGCGGCCCACCAGCAGACCGATGGCCCACACCGCCAGGTGCTCGGCGCCCACGCTGAGGGACACGCTGGCCGCGCCCACCGCCAGCCCCACCGCCGCCGTCTGCGGCCACGCCCGCAGGGTCAGGCCCACGGCCGACCCCGGCAGGCGGTAGCGCCGACGCACGACATACAGGGCGAGGCCCACGAACAGCGCGTTCTGGGCCACCGCCACCGCCGACAGCACCGGGAGGGCGGACGTCACCTCCAGCCCCAGGGCCTGGGCCGCCACCGGCAGGGTGACCAGAAACACCACCGCCACCCCGACCGCCTCCCCCAGGCCCCAGTGGCCCGGCGGGGCGTCGAACGCCAGCGGGTGGCCGCAGTGCAGGCAGGACGCCCGGTGGCTGAGCGTCGGGCGCCCGCACGCGGGGCAGTGGATGGTCCTCCCCACGGGTCGGGCGGCCAGCAGGTACAGGGGGAGGAAGACCGGCAGGGCCACCAGGGTCCCCACCGCCCACACCCACACTTCGGCCTCGGGTCCGGACAGGCGCGCCCGCGCGTCCCGCCACACCCACGCGGCCGCCAGCGCCGACGCCAGGGCGAAGGCGGTCAGGCCGGCAGGGATGACCTGTCCCAGGGACGACTGCGCGACCACCGCGCGGTGGATTTCGTCGCGCCACAGGAGATGCCTGCCACCTGGCGAAATGCTGCGTGGAGTTCCAGTGGGCGAGGGAGTCCATGTCCCACCTGTCCTTCTATCGGAAGTGGCGGCCCCGGACGTTCGAGGAGGTCATCGGTCAGGAACGGGTGACGCGGACCCTGCAGAACGCCATCCGCGCCCAGCGGGTGGTGCACGCCTACCTGTTCGCCGGCCATCGGGGGACCGGCAAGACCACCACCGCCCGCATCCTGGCCAAGGCCCTGAACTGCGCCCAGGGGCCCACGCCCACCCCGTGCAACGCCTGCGCCCAGTGCGAGGCCATCGGCGGGGGCTACGCGGTGGACGTCATCGAGATCGATGCGGCCAGCAACCGCGGGATCGAGGAGATCCGGGAGCTGCGGGACCGGATCCGCCTGGCGCCCGCCGAGGCGCGGTACAAGGTCTACATCATCGACGAGGCGCACATGCTCACCCCCGAAGCCGCCAACGCGCTGCTCAAGACCCTGGAGGAGCCCCCGGCCCACGCCGTCCTCATCCTGGTCACCACCGAGCCCCACCGGCTGCCTCCCACCATCCTCTCCCGGTGCCAGCGGTTCGACTTCCGCCGGGTCAGCAGCCGGGAGATCGTCGCCCGGCTGCGCCACATCGCCCGGGAGGAGGGGTTTGCGGTGGACGAGCGGGCGCTGACCCTGATCGCGGCCAGCGCCGACGGCTCGGTGCGCGACGCCGAATCGATGCTGGACCAGCTGGTCGCCTTCGCCCAGGGGCCCGTCACCGCCGACGACGTGGTGGCGGTCCTGGGCCTGGTGGAAGAGGAGACGGCGCTGCGGCTGGCGGACGCGGTGATCGCCCGCGACCCCACCGCCTGCCTGGCGCTGGTCCACCAGGCCGCCGCCGACGGGCGGGACGCCCGCCAGCTCCTGCGCGCGCTACTGGACCACTTCCGCGACCTGCTGGTGGTCGCCACCGGGTCCCGGGACGCCGATCTGCTGGACACCACCGAGGCCAGGCTGGCAGCCCTCAGCGCCCAGGCCGAACGGACGTCGGTGGAGGACATCCTGCGGGCGCTGGCGGTTCTGTCGGCCACCGAGGCCGAGGCCCGCTGGAACCCGCAGCCGCGGCTGCTGCTGGAGGTGGCGCTGGTCCGCCTGTGCCGGCCCGAGATGGATCCGACCCTGGAAGGCCTGCGGGCGCGCCTGCGCCTGCTGGAGCAGAAAATCGCCGGCGCCCCCGCGCCCGCGGCACCGGCCCCGGCCTCCACCCCGGAGCCCCCCCGCCCCGCCCCGCGGCCCGAGGAACCCGCCCCCCGGGAAGCGGAGGAGCCCGCTCCCGCGCCATCGCCGGCTGACCCCCCACCGGCCGTCGACCTGAACCAGGTCCGGCAGCTGTGGGGGCGCATCCTGGAGGAGGTCAAGCGCACCAAGATGTTCTGCCACGCGCTGCTGATCGAGGGCGTCCCCCTCCGGGTGGAGGGCTCCACCCTGGTGGTGGGGCTGCGGGCGGGCTACAACTTTCACGTGGACAACCTGCACCGCCCGGAAAACCGCGCCGTCGTCGAGGGGGCCCTGGAGCGGGTGCTGCAGCGCCGGCTGCGCCTGCACTGCACCCTCATCGAGACCCTTCCCGAACCCACCCCTCCGCCGGTGGCGGACCCGGTGGTGGCCCGGGCGGCCGAACTGTTCGGAGCCCAGATCCTGGAGGTCAAGCCGCTGGACTGACGCGGGCGCCGGACAGGCGCTCCGGAGGCGCGAGGGCGGTGAGGGCGTGAAGGACGTGGGCCGGCTGATGAAGCAGATGCAGCGCCTGCAGCAGGATATGGCGCGGCTGCAGGAAGAGCTGCGCCAGGAGCGCGTGGAGGCCGCCGCGGGGGGCGGGGTCGTCCGGGCGGTGGTCGACGGCCACGGGGACGTGGTGGATCTGACCATTGACCCCTCGGTGGTGGATCCCGCCGACGTGCAGATGCTGACCGACCTGATCGTGGCCGCCGTCACCGCGGCCCAGCGGGCGGCCCGGGAGCGGGCGGAGGAGAAGATGCGCGCCCTGGGCGGCGGCCTGCCCTAGGGGCTCTCCGGCCTCCCGGCGGGCTGCTGGCCCGGGGGCCGGCGCCGGGGTATGCTAAGAGCGGACTCCGATCCGCCGGTGTGACGCCTGTGTACCCGGAGCCCCTGGCCCGCCTGATCGCCGAGCTGTCCAAGATGCCCACCGTGGGGCCCAAGACGGCCCAGCGGCTGGCCTTCCACATCCTCCGGATGCCTGCCGAGGACGCCAGCCGCCTGGCCCAGGCGATCCTGGACGCCAAGGCGCAGATCCGGTACTGCAGCATCTGCTTCCACATCACCGATTCCGACCCGTGCGCCATCTGCTCCAACCCCACCCGCACCCGCAGCGTGATCTGCGTCGTGGAGGATCCCCGGGATGTCCTGGCCATGGAGCGGACCCGGGAGTACCGGGGGCTGTATCACGTGCTTCACGGCGCCATCTCTCCTCTGGACGGGGTGGGACCCGACGACCTGAAGATCGCCGAGCTGCTGCGCCGGGTGCAGGACGGCGAGGTCCGGGAGGTGATCATCGCCACCAACCCCCGGGTGGAGGGTGAGGCCACCGCCCTGTACCTGGCCCGCATCCTCAAGCCTCTGGGCGTCCGGGTGACGCGCATCGCCCACGGGCTGCCCGTGGGCGCCGACCTGGAGTACGCCGACGAGGTCACCCTGGCGAAGGCCCTCGAGGGACGGCGGGAGATGTAGCCGGGCCTGCGCAGGAGTGTTCCGTGCCGCCCCGGTTCGCCGCCGTCCGCTCCCGCAACTTCCGCCTCCTGTGGCTGGGCCTGCTGATCTCCCACACCGGCACCTGGATGGCCAGCGTGGGCATCGGCTGGACGGTGTACGCCCTGACCGGCTCCCCTCTGTACCTGGGGCTGAACAGCCTGGCGTTCGCCGCGCCGATGCTGGTCTTGCCGATCATCGGCGGGGTGGTGGCGGACCGGGTGCCCCGGGTCCGCCTGATGATGCTCTGCCAGGCGGGCATGATGGCCGGCGCGGCGGCTCTGGCCATCCTGGCCCACACCGGCCACCTGCGGGTGGAGGTCATCATCGCGCTGAATTTCCTCGAAGGCGTCTTCCTGGCGTTTGAGAACCCCACCCGCCAGGCCCTGATCCCCGACCTGGTGGCTCCCGACGCGCTCCTGAGCGCCGTATCCCTGGCCGGGGCCTCCTACCAGAGCGCGGCCTTCCTGGGCCCCGCGCTGGCCGGAGCGGTCCTGAGCGCCGTGGGCAACGAGCGGGTGTACATCCTCTTCTACCTGAATGCCGTGTCTTTCGGGGCCGTGCTGCTGTCGCTGGCCCTCCTGCGGGGCGTCCCCGAGCGCCGGGCGGCGGGCTCTGGCGGAAGCGTGTGGCACTACCTGCGGGAGGGGCTGCGGTATGTGCGGGAGACGCCGGCCACCCGGACCCTCATCGCCCTGGCCCTGGTGGTGAGCGTGTGTGGCCGGTCCTACGTGGCGCTGCTGCCCGTGTTCGCCCGGGACATCCTGGCGGTGGGCGCGCGGGGGCTGGGGTTCCTGCTGGCGGCGCCCGGGGCGGGGACCATCGCGGGATCGCTGCTGCTGGCCGCGCGAGGGGACATCCGCCACCGGGGGCGGTATTACGTCCTGGCCAACCTGGGGTTTGCCGCCTGCCTGGCCGCTTTTGTCCTGTCCCGCCACGTCGCGCTGTCCCTGGCAATGCTGTTCGTCGGCGGCGGGCTGGTGGCCACCGCCGGCACCACCCTGGTGACCATGCTCCAGGAACGTACCCCGCCCCAGGTGCGGGGACGGGTCCTCAGCCTGATCACCATGACCTTCATCGGTGCCCCCTCCCTGGGGGGCCTGCTGATGGGGGCCACGGCCACCGCCGCGGGCGCGCCGGCCGCCCTGCTGGCCGGGGCGGCGGTGGTGGCGACTGCGATGCTCTCCGCCGGGGCACGCACGGTGATGACAGAACGCTAGAGAACGCCAGGCTGCCGTTGCGGGTATGCGGACGGCTCCCGTATACTGAAATCCGAGGCGCCAGCGATGGATTTCTATAGCCCGACCTACGGCCGGCTGACCTTCCGGCAGATGTTCGAGAGGCTGGTCGACTTCATCAACGAGGACCCCGACCAGCGCTATCACCTCATCGTCGGCACCGACTCCCTGCTGGGAGACCGCACCTGCTTCGTGACGGCCGTCATCATCCACCGGGTGGGCCGCGGCGGGCGGTACTTCTTCCGGAAAACCTACCAGCGCAAGATGGCCAGCCTGCGCCAGCGGATTCTGGTGGAGACGTCCCTCAGCCTGGAGACTGCCGGCCTGCTCAGCGCCGAACTGTCCCGCAACGGCCACGCGGAGCTGCCGGTGGAGATTCACCTGGACGTGGGCCCCAACGGCGACACCAAGCAGATCATCCGCGAGGTGGTGGGCATGGTGAACGGCTCGGGCTACCTGGCCGTCACCAAGCCCGACGCCTACGGCGCCACCAAAGTCGCCGACAAGCACTCCAAATAGCACACCCGCCGCACCACGCCCGGAACACCCCGGACGCCGCCCGGGGCGTGGGCGTGTCCCGTTTCCGCCGTCAGTTGCGGGTTTCCGGCTGCCAGCCGTACACGGGGAGGATGTCCACCGGCGCGTAGTCGTCGGTGAGGACCGGCACGTCCGCGGTGCGCACGGGCCGGTCGTAGAAGTCCCGCAGCGCCGACCGGGTGACCAGCTCGGAGATGGCCCGCCGGCGCTGCAGCGCGTCCAGGCGGGCCGCGAGGATCGGGGCCGTCAGGCCCGGCGTGTCCGTGGCAAACAGCAGGATCGTCCGGGTGGCCTCCTCTTCCCGCCCGGCCGCAAACCCCACCGCAAACACGTACAGGCCGGCGAACTCGGCGGCGTAGGTGCGGTAGATGGCCCGGAACAGGGCGCTGTTGGAGCCGCCCAGGGCCCCCACCACGTTGGCGGCGATGACGCCCCCGGGCTGAAGCCGCGCGCGGGCCTGGCGGAGAAACTCCCGGGTCACCAGGTGGAAGGGGATGCCTTCGGCAAAGTAGGCATCCATCAGGATGAGGTCGTAGGCGTCCTGGCTGCGGCGGATGTACTGGCGGCCGTCCTGCACCACGATCCGGTGGCGGGGATCATCCCGCACCGCGAAATACTCCCTGGCCACGCCCACCACCGCCGGGTCGAGTTCCACCGAGTCCACCTGCACGGCGGGGTAGTCCCGAAGGAACCGTTTGGGCACCGAACCGGCCCCCAGGCCCACCACCAGCACCCGCCGCAGGGCCGGCTGGAACAGCCACGCCAGGTGCACGTAGTCGGTGTAGCGCAGGGGGCTGACGGTGGGGTCCCGCAGCCACATGCCCCCCTGCAGCGACCGGTTGAACCGGAGGTAGCGCCACTCGCCCTCCTCATGCACCAGGATGCGGTGATACAGGCTGTCCTTCTGGAACAGGACCCGCCCGGGCGCCGCCCGGGCCTGCGCCGCCCCGGCGGCCAGCAGCAGCGCCACCGCCGCCGCGGTGGCGGGCCGGACCACCCGCCCGGCCTGCACGGCCAGCAGCGCGGCGAAGGCCACCAGGCTGCCCCCCAGGGTGTACAGGATGGCCCGCACCCCCATGGCGGGGATGAGGACGAACGCGGTCAGCAGGGTCCCGGCGATGCTGCCGGCGGTGGAGATGGCATACAGCAGCCCGGCGGTGTTGCCCACCGTGGCCAGGTCGGTGGCCGCCAGCTTCACCGCAAACGGCGACGTGGTCCCCAGCAGCAGGCTGGGGAGGACAAACAGGATCACCGACGCCAGCAGGGGGCTGGCCCGGGGACCCAGGTCCCGGGCCGCCAGCGCCTCCAGGATCGGGCGGGAGGCCACCGGCAGCAGCAGGATCAGGATCCCCGCGACCAGGAGCGCCGCCGCCAGGGCGCCGGGCCGCGGCCACCGGTCGGCGGCGCGCCCGCCCAGGTAGTACCCGATGCTGAGGGCGGCCAGGAAGATGCTGATGAGGCTGCCCCAGACGTACACCGAACTGCCAAAATACGGGGCCAGGACCCGGCTGCCGACGATCTCCAGCCCCATCAGCACCGCCCCGGCACCGAAGACGACCACCCGGAGAATCACGGCCCCCTCCTTCGATCTGCGCAACCCCGCACTCTGCGCGATCTACGCAATCTGTACAGTCTACTCGATCCGGGCAGTCCGCGCGATCTCCTCACTCGGACGGGGTGGATCGAGGAGAGTGCGCAGATCGCGTAGATCGCGAAGAGTGAGCGGGGGGTTCGATCACCTGGATCCCGTTCATGTACGGCACCAGGGCGTCGGGGACCCGCACGGTGCCGTCGCGCTGCTGGTAGTTTTCCAGCACGGCGATCAGCGCCCGGCTGGTGGCGACCAGGGTGCCGTTGAGGGTGTGGGCGTAGACCGTCCCCCCGCCGCGACGGCGCACCCGGATGCCCAGGCGGCGGGCCTGGAAGTCGGTGCAGTTGCTGCACGAGTGGGTCTCCCCGTATCCGCCGCGGCCGGGCATCCACGTTTCCACATCGTAGGTCTTGGCCGAGGGCGCGCCGGTGTCTCCCGCGCACAGGGCCACCACCCGGTACGGCAGCCCCAACCGCTGCAGGAAGCGCTCCTCCAGCGAGACCAGGTACTCGTGCTCATCCCAGGAGCGCTCGGGGGTGGTGAACGAGAACATCTCCAGTTTGTCGAACTGGTGCACCCGGTACATCCCCCGCACGTCCCGGCCGTAGCTGCCGGCCTCCCGCCGGAAGCACCAGGACACCCCCGCCACCCGCAAGGGCAGCGCGCCTTCGTCCAGAGTCTCCTCGGCGTACATACCGGCCACGCTCTGCTCCGAGGTACCGATCAGGACCAAATTCTCTCCCTCGATGCGGTAGATCTGCTGGGTGTCGAGTTCCGCGCCCCCGTAGGCTCCCAGGAGGATGTCAGGACGGATGAGGAAGGGGGTGATCACCGGCTCGAACCCCTCTTCCAGCAGCAGATCCAGCCCCAGGCGCATCAGGGCCTGCTCCAGGAGCACGCCCGCGCCCCGCAGGTAGTAAAAGCGCGAGCCGGCCACCTTGCTCCCTCGGTCCAGATCCAGAATGCCCAGGCGCGTGCCCAGGGCCACGTGATCCTGAGGCGTGAAGTCAAACCGCGTGGGCTCGCCCCAGGACCGCACCACCACGTTGTCCGAGGCGTCCCGCCCCGGGGGCACGCTCTCGTGGGGCAGGTTGGGCAGCGCCAGGAGCGCCAGCCGCAGCTCGTCTTCCGCCGCCTTCAGGTCCGGCTCCAGGCTCCGCAGGCGGTCTGCCATCCGGCGCAGGTCCGCGATGCGCCGCTCCCGCTCCTCCCCCGCCAGGCGCGTCACCTCCGCCGATGCACGCCGGTGTTCGGCCCGCAGCCGCTCCACCTCCGCCAGCAGGCTGCGGCGGCGGGCATCGGCCGCCAGGACCCGGTCCACCAGGGCGGGGTCCCCCTGCTTCCTGCGGACTCCCTCCCGCACCAGGTCGGGATGCTCGCGGATGAGCTTCAGATCCAGCATCGTCCCCTCCCCGCCTGTGCCGGCGGGAACGCACACCACTTCCCCCCCCAGGCATCCGGCCCCTGGCGCCGCCTATACATCAAAGATGACCCGGGCCTGCCACTGATCGTTGCGCCGGACCTCCAGCTGGTGGTAGGTCGCCGCCTTCACGTCCAACCGGAAGCGGTGCCGATGGGGGTCCACGGGCTCTCCCCGCACGTCGGCCTCCAGCCGCTCGGGCGAGACCTCCCGGACCTCGAAGGAGCCGGGCACGAACCCGTGGCCGTTGAGCAGGACCAGCAGCTCGTTCAGCCACGCCACCAGCAGGCCCGGCAGGTCCTCCGCCTCCACGATCACCCGCCTGCTCTCCTGGAGGCGGACGGTCCCGGGAGCGATGAGGAAGTGGAACATCCCCTCCGCGGCGTGGGCGAACAGGTCCTCCAGGGTGCGCCCGCGGGCCACGATCCCCACGTCGGCGGTGTGCTCGATGACCTCGAAGGGAGCCTCGCTCATGCCTCGTCCTGGCCGCTCAGGCGCCGGCGGGGGCCGCCACGACCTCCCGCAGGACCTCCACGAAGGCGGCCGCCACCTGGGTGAGACGCTTGTCCCGGTGGCGCACCAGCACAAAGCGGCGGCGGATGGTCAGGTCCGCCAGCGGCACCGCCGCCAGCCGGCCCGCCGCCAGGTCGGCGGCCACGGCGAACCGCGAGAGGATGGTGGCGCCCGCGCCGGCGGCCACGGCTTCCTTGATGGCCTCGATGCTGCTCAGCTCCATGTGGACGGGGACCTGCACCCCGACTTCCCGGAAGGCCGCCTCCACCACTTCCCGGGTGCCCGAGCCGCGCTCCCGGAGGATCAGCCGGTGGTCCCGCAGGCCCCGGACGTGGGCGATCCCCGCCGCGGCCAGCGGATGGGCGGGGTGGGTCACCAGGATCAGCTCGTCGTCCACCAGGGGCTCGGCGGCCAGGTCGGGACCCACGGCCTCGGCGCCCACCACGCCCAGGTCCAGCTCGTTGCGCGCCAGCTTCTCCTGAATCCGCCGGGCGGGGGCAATCTCCAGGGTCACCACCACCTGGGGGTAGCGCTCCTGGTAGGCGCCCAGGGCGCGCGGCAGGATGTAGGCGCCCGGCGTCATGCTGGCGCCCAGGGCCAGCCGGCCCCGGCGCATCCCCCTGACGTCGTCCAGGGCGGCCCGGGCTTCCTCGGCCAGACTGAGAATGCGGCGGGCGTACTCCTCCAGGACCCGCCCGGCCTCGGTGAGGTAGATCCGCCGCCCCAGTTGCTCGAACAGCTCCACGCCCAGGGAGCGCTCCAGGTCGGCCACCTGGATGCTCACCGACGGCTGACTGATGCGCAGCTCCTCCGCGGCGCGGGAGAAGCTCCCCAGCCGGGCCACCGTGTAGAAGATCCGCAGCTGATGCAGGTTCACCAGATCCCTCACCGCATGCAGGCCTCCGGCGCCCCCGGCGGCCGCGTCCGGCCCCCGGGCCTGCCCTGTCCTCCATGGTACAATAGCGCCACACCGCCCGTCCGCAGGCCCCCGACACGGAAGGAGGTGAGGCTGTGACCGACCGCGAGCGCATCCGCCTTACCAGCATGGTCGCCTGCGCCGGGTGAGCGTCCAAACTGGGTCCTGAGGACCTGGCGCAGGTCCTGCGCCATCTTCCCCCGGTGTCCGACCCCGACCTGCTGGTGGGGACGTCGACGGCGGACGACGCGGCCGTGTACCGGCTGACGCCCGACCTGGCCGTGGTGCACACCGTGGACGTGTTCACCCCGGTGGTGGACGACCCGTACCACTACGGGGCCATCTCGGCGGCCAACGCCCTGTCCGACGTCTACGCCATGGGCGGCCGGCCGGTGCTGGCCCTGAACATCGTGGGGTTTCCCCGGGGCCGCCTGCCCCTGTGGGTGCTGCACGACATCCTGCGGGGTGGCGCGGACAAGGCCGCCGAAGCGGGCGTCCTCATCGCCGGGGGGCATTCCATCGACGACCGGGAGCCGAAGTACGGCCTGGCCGTCCTGGGGGTCGTGCACCCCGACGCCGTGGTCCGCAACACGGGAGCGCAGCCGGGCGACCAGCTGGTCCTGACCAAGCCCCTGGGCATCGGGGTCATCACCACCGGCATCAAGCAGGACAAGACTCCTCCCCCTGTCGCCGACGAGGCCATCGCCGTGATGGAGACCCTCAACCGCTCCGCCTCCGAGGCGATGGCCGCCGTGGGCGTCCACGCCGCCACCGACGTCACCGGATACGGCCTGCTGGGCCACCTGTACGAGATGACCTCCGCCAGCCGGGTCCGGGCCCGGGTGTGGTACGCTCGCGTGCCGGTGCTGGAGGCGGCACGGGGCCTGGTCCGCGAAGGCGCCGTCGCCGCGGGGACGGTCCGCAACTACGACTACCTCCGGGCCCGGGTGGATTTCGGGGGCCTGGACGAGCCCGACCGGATCCTGCTGTGCGACGCCCAGACCTCCGGCGGCCTGCTGATGGCCGTCCCGGCCCAGCGGCTGGAGGCCCTCCTGCAGGCCCTGCACGCACGCGGAGTCCGGGGCAGCCACATCGGCGAGATCACCGGTCCCGGCGACGGCTTCATCGAGGTGGCTCCTGGCGGACCCCGGTGACAGCTGACAGTTCCAGGGACCCGGGATCAGGGATCAGGGCCCGCCCGTACTGCGAACCGTGAGCCTTCCCCCTTCGCGCGCGTGCGGATGTAGTAGTACAGGTGCTGTTGCGCGTATCCGGCCACAGGGCCGAACCGCTCCTGGCCCCACCGCCGGATGGCGTGGTCGGGGAGGCGCCTTCCGCCCAGGTACCACCGGGTGACGGCCCGGCGGACCCACACGTCCACCGGGAACGCCTCGCCCTTCCCGCAGGCGAACAGCAGCACGCAGTCGGCCACCTTCTCTCCCACTCCCGGCAGGGCCAGGAGCATCCGCCGGGCCTCCGGGTAGGGCAGGCCGTCCAGCGCCCGCAGGTCGACCCGACCGGCGGCCACCGCCCGCGCCAGGGCCCGCACGTACCGCGCCCGGTAGCCCAGAGCGCACCGGCGCAGCACCTTCAGCGGCAGGCGAGCCACCGCACCCGGCGACGGCACCCGCCCGTCCGGCGCCGTGCCGGCCGCCTCCCGCAGCCGCCGCAGGGACAGCTCGACCTTGGGAATGTTGTTGAACGCCGAGATCACAAAGCCCAGCAGGCACTCCCACAGGTCCTGGCGCAGCAGCGCAAGACCGCTGGTACAGGGCAGGATCCGGCGCAGGACCGGGTCCTGCCGCAGCCGGTCCTCCACGGCGTCCAGCGGAATGTCCAGGGCGAGGTAGCGGTACAGCGCCCGCAGGTGGACCGACGAGTCCAGCCCGCGCACGTGGATGCCCTCGGGCCGCTGCTCCAGGTACACCCGCCGGCCGGCGAACACACCGCTCACCCCCGGGCCGTCCCGGGTCCACCCGAACGCCTGACCGCAGGTGAGGGTGCGCAGCAGGTGATACGGAGCGCGCGCGGGGAGGACCGCTTCCGCCGGGAGGTCAGGAGCCTGCAGGGGGGTCACGGCGTCCCCAGGCACCCGGCGTCCACGATCAGCCGCGACCAGCTCTCCAGACGGTCGCGCAGGACGGCCACCTGCTGCCGGGTGACCAGGGTTCCGCTGAGCCGGCCCGCCTCCCGGACCCGCACCGTCGGGCGGGAGACCTCCACCACGTAGGCCAGGCCCAGGTGCACCCTCCCGACGGGGTTGGTGTCGTCGTTGAGCACCCCCGCCGGGCGCACCGTCCAGGGGGCTTCGATGACCAGCTCCTCCTCCAGTTCCCTGCGCAGGCCGGCCTGGACCGGGTCGGCAGACCCGGAAGCATCCGCCCGGGAAATGTGCCCGCCCACCCCGATGCTGTACAGGCCGCGGAGGCGCCCGTCGCCACCGGTCTGAGACCTCCGGAACAGGAACACCCGGTCCGTCCACCGCACCACCAGATAGGGGATGATCTGCTTGTAGGACGGGTCGTCCTCGACGGCGCGCCGCGGCAGGAAGATCCCGTGGGCGCGGACCGCCTCCAGCACCGCGGCGGGCTCGCCGGGGATGAACCCGCACGCCGGCAGGAGCGGCAGCCGGTTCCGGGGCACCGCCAGGATCTCCTCATCGGAAAGGCGGGCGTCAGGCATCGCGATGCGTCCTGCCCGTCACGAGCCGTCCACCGCTACTGCCTGTTCAGTGCCTCAAAGAGGTCCACCTGCTCGGGCAGGCCCACCACCGTCACCTCGTCCCCCTCCCACAGCACCGTATCCGGGGGCGGGTTGGCCAGCACGCTGCCGTCCCGCCGGCGGACCGCCAGGATCCAGGCGCCGGTGCGTTCCCGGATGCGCGCCTGGCGCAGCGAACGGGACCGCCAGGCTCCCGGACCGATGGACATCACCCGCATGGTCAGCGGCAGGGCGGGCGCAGCCTCCGCGCGCCCGGACTCCACCGCCCGCTGCTGCTCCATGTAGGCTTTGACCCGTTCGTGGGAGATCCCCAAAGCCTCCAGCCCGTGGCGCAGCATGGTCTGGGCCGCTTCGAACTCCGGCTGGATGACCTCGGTGGCCCCCGCCTCCGCCAGCGCCGCACGGTCCTGCGGGTGGGGGACCCGCGCCAGGATCGCCGCCGCGGGGTTGATCTGCCTCAGGCGCCGGACGGCCAGGGTGGCCCGCTCCGCGTCCGGGAGGGCGACCACGGCCAGGCGCGCGGCATCCGCACCCGCCCGGCGCAGGACGACCTCGCTGGCCGCGTCGCCCCACACGCAGGGGACGCCTCTGCGGCGGAGCGCATCCACGACCGCCCCATCCAGGTCCACCGCCGCGTACGAGATGCCGAACGCTTCCAGGGCCTCGGCCACCGCCGCCCCCACCCGGCCGAACCCGCAGATGACCACCTGCACCGGGCCCGTGACCGAGGGGGGATGCGACAGGGGGGCGGGTTCGCCGACCCACCGGTGCCCCGCCTGCACCATCCCGGTGGCGACCAGGATCGACAGCAGAGAGGCGGCCAGCAACGCCTGGTAGACCTCCTCCGACATAAGCCCCGCCCCCAGGGCCACCTGGGCCAGGACGAAGGTAAACTCTCCCACCTGGGCCAGGTGGGCACTTGCCAGCGCCGCCGTGGGCCGCGGGTAGCCGAACAGCCGCAGCACGCCCAGGCGCAGGAAGAACTTGCCCCCCACGATCAGCGCCAGCAGCAGGGCCAGATCCCGAAGGTGCGCGACCAGAATCTGGGGCCGGATGAGGGTGCCGACGGACACGAAGAACAGCGCCGCAAAGAGATCGCGCACCGGCAGGACGCGGACCAGAACCTCATGGGTCAGCGGCGACTCGCTGATCATCAGCCCGCCCACAAACGCTCCCAGGGCCAGGGACAGACCCACGCCCTGGGCGAGGGCGGCGGCTCCGATGGCGACGAGCAGCGCCACCAGGAGGAACAGCTCGGTGTTGCGGGTACGGGCCACCCTGACCAGCAGTGCCGGCACCACCCGGTTGGCCAGCACCAACAGGGGCACCAGCGCCAGCACCGCGCGGCCCAGACCCCGGAGAACCGCCCCGGGGCGGACATCGCCGCCGGCGAGGACCGCCAGAAACGCGATCAGGACCACGACCACCAGGTCCTCCATGAGCGTCGTGGCCAGAGCGATCCGCGCGTGGGGAGTGTGGGTTTCTCCTCTTTCGGTCACCAGCCTGGCCACCACCATGGTGCTGGCCACCGACATGACGATACCCACCACCAGCGCCTGCCCCGCCGGCCACCCGACCAGGGTTCCGGCGGGAATCGTCACCCCGATCAGCAGCCCCATCACCAGCGGCGCGCCCACCAGGGCGGGCCTACCCAGCCGGATCAGGTCGCGCAATGACAGCTCCACGCCGATGGAAAACATGACCAGCACGACCCCGATCTGCGCCAGGGTCGCAAACGCCGCCACGTCCTGCACCGCCGGTCCGGGGGTGAAGGGGCTGACCAGAAGTCCCCCCAGGACGTATCCCACGAACAGGGGCTGTCCCGCCAGCCGGGCGAGGACACCACCCGCCAGCGCGGCGGTCAGGACCAGGGCGATGTCGCGGATCACAGGGAGAAGAGACAGCCTCCCGCGCGGACGACGCCTACCAATGCTTCGGACCGGCGGAGCGACAGCCCGTGCGCCAGTCGCCCCCGAGCCGATGCCCGCAGGTGCTCATCACCAGCAGGCTTGACTGCGACCGATGGGATGAAGAGGCGCCGATATTGCGCCGTCTCCTTCCGTCGCGAGAAACGGGCTGGGCCGAGACCCTCCAAGGGCTCTGGCCACGCCACCCCCGGTCAAAGCCCTCACCACCACCGCCGCGAGGCTGTCGGCCGCCCCGGAAAGGACCATCGTCGCCCCAAAAAGGACCCGAAGACCAGCTCACGCCGGCGTCAGCCGTCGCGCTCCAGGACGCCATCCTGCGCGGCGCGGCTGTGCAGGATGTTCGCTGAGAGATCGTACCGTCCGCGGAGCTCATCGACAATCGTCCCGTCCCACTGTGGCACACCGATGAGATAGGCTGCCCGCGCGATCATGTGGGCGGCCACGGGCGCGGTGAGAAGGACGAACACGATCACCGCCGCGGCCCGGGCCATCACGCCGAGGTCGCCGAAGTGCACGGCGACCGACAGGATGACGCATCCGACCCCCAGGGTCGACGCCTTCGTGGCGGCCTGCATCCGGGTGAAGAGATCCGGCATACGCGTGACGCCCACCGCGGCCAGAAGGAGAAAGGCCGTCCCGATGAGCATCAACGCGGTGGAGGCGAGGTTACTCGGCACGGGCCCGCCTCTCCAGATAGCGGGCAAAGGCGACCGTGCCCAGAAACGAGATCAGGGCCAGGACGATCGCCACCTCGATCAGGACACGCTGGTTTGTCTCAATCGAATAGACACCGATGATGCCCACGGCCAGGGCGGAAATCAGATCGAGCGCCACGACCCGGTCGGGCAACGTCGGGCCGCGCGCCAGTCGGACGAAGGCCAGCACCAAAGCAACGCTCAGCACGGCGAACGCCACGACGGTCATCGCAGGACCTCCAGCACTCGGCGCTCGACCCCCCGTTTGATCCGGCGGCGCACCCGCTCGACATCGTCGATGTACATGGCGTGGATGTACAGGACGCGCCGGTCCGATGAGACGTCCAAGCTCAACGTGCCCGGCGTCAGCGTGATCAGGTTCGCCACCATCGTGATCTCCACGTCGGTGCGGGCATCAAGCGGGATGGCGATCGTCCCCGGACGCATGTGGTGCGTCGGCGTGACGACGTCGTAGGCGACGCGGAGGTTAGCCAAGATCAGCTCCCACAGGTAGAAGACCGCGAACCCCAGCACCTGACGGACCTTGCGGAAGTACGAGGAGGTAGGGCCCACGGCCCGCTGCACGATCCAGAGGACCAGGTGTCCGAGGGCGAACCCGACGAGCAGGTTGAGCACCGTGACCTGCCCGGTGACCGCCGCCCAGATCGCAGCCAGAAAAATGTTCCAGAGCAGCATCATTGCGACGGCTCTACCAGGACCGCCCGGATGTACGCCGAGGGGTCAAGCAGTTGGTCGGCCGCCCGCCCGGCCAGGGCGAAGAACGGCTGCCCGGCCAGACCCAGGATCACCGTGATCAGGGCCAGCGCGGTGATCGGCCCGACGATCCAGGCCTCCCCTCCGGACCCCGTCGCTCCCGTCGCCCCCCCCGGCTTCCAGAACGCTTCGGCCCAGATCTTCGTCATCGAGAACAGCGTGAGCAGCCCCACGCCGAGGGCCGTGGCCACGATGACGTACTCGCCGCGGTCCAGGCCCGCCCGGGCCAGGGCCAGCTTGGCGAAAAACCCGGACAGGGGCGGCATCCCTGCCAGGGACAGCGCGGGGATCAAAAACAGTATACTGAGCGCCGGCGCCTCGCGGTACAGTCCCCCGAGCAACTTCAACTCGAAGGTGCCGCGCAGCTGGTGGACCGCGCCGCTGACCAGGAAGAGGTTGGTCTTCACCACGATGTGGTGCACGATGTAGAAGATCGAGCCTGCCAGGGCGGGCCGAGTAAACAGACCCAGGCCAAGGATCATGTAGCCGATCTGGCTGATAATGTGGAACGAAAGCACGCGCCGGAGCTCGTTCTGGGCCACCGCGCCCAGCACGCCAGTCACCATGGTCAGGCCGGAGACGACGAGGATGATCCGATGCGTGTAGCCCACATCCTGGACGAAGAGCAGGGTGAAGACGCGGATCATCACGTATACGCCGACTTTGGTCAGCAGGCCGGCGAAGAGGGCCGAGACGGCAACGGGGGGCGTATGGTACGCGGCGGGCAGCCAGAAGAACAATGGGAAGATCGCGGCCTTCACGCCGAAGGCCACGAGGAAGAGGACCCCCAGCGTCGTGACCAATCCGGGCGCCGCGGACGTCCGGAGTTTGACCGCCAGGTCGGCCATGTTCAGGGTTCCGGCCGTGCCATAGAGGACGCCGACCGCGGCCAGGAACAGTGCGGAGGACATCAGGTTCAGTGTCACGTACTTGATGGCGCCCTCCAGCTGCGGCCGTTCCCCGCCGAGCGCCAGCAGCACGAACGAGGCGATCAGCATGACCTCGAACCAGACGTAAAGGTTGAAGAGGTCGCCTGTCAGGAAGGCGCCGCACACCCCCAGCAACAGCAGATGCAGCAGCGGGTAGTAACCGAAGGCCTCGCGCCGCGCGTCCACGGCGGCGAGCGAGTAGACGGCCACGGCCAGGGCGATCACCCCCGTGACCGTGACCATGATCGTGCTGAACAGATCCGCGACCAGCGTGATGCCGAACGGCGCCGGCCAGCTCCCTACCTGCACCACGAGGATCCCGGCCCGGGAGACTGTGCGGAGCAGGACGATCGCCGCCCCGAGCAGCGCCGCCGCACCGGCCACGCCCAGGCCACGCTGTACGGACCGGCGTCCCCAGGCCATCAGGCAGGCCACGGCCGTGACCAGCGGGATCACCAGGGGCAGGATCGGAAGCATGCTCACGTGTCGGTGGTCTTCATCGAGTCGAGGTCGTCGCTGCGCACCACCTGCACTACCCGGTGGACGAGAACCACGGCGAAGGCCAGCACGCCGAAGCCGATGACGATCGCGGTGAGGATCATCGCCTGAGGCAGCGGATCGGCGTAGGGCGAGGACAGCTGCGCCTGGCCGGGCGGGACGAGGGGCGGCCGGCCCCGGGTCACCCCCGCCGCCGTGAAGATCAGCAGGTTGGCCGCGTTCGTCAGCACGGCAAGCCCGATGAGGAGCTTGACGATGCTGCGCCGCAACATCAGATACAGGCCGACCGCGTACAGCCCCCCGATGACGAGCCCCAGCGGCGTCTCCACCGCTACTCCTCCGCGAGCGACATGAAGATCGTCAGGACCGTCCCCACCACCAGCAGGTAGACCCCGACGTCGAAGATCAGCGGCGTGCCCACCGTCACGCGCGCGGCGGCATGCAGCGGGAAATCCCACCACTGCCCGGTGAGAAGCGGCTGTCCGCGCAGCAGGGCGACGGCGCCGCTGGCCAGGATGATGAGCAGCCCCACCCCCACCGGCAGGCGAGAATCCACACGCAGGAGCATGCGAGTCGCCGGCACGCCGTACGCGATGGCATACAAGGTGAACGCCCCCGCGGCGACCAGTCCGCCGACGAAGCCGCCACCCGGCTCATGGTGCCCGGTGGCCAGCAAGAACAGGGAAAAGAGCAGCAGAAGCGGCAGGAGAAACCGGGCCGCCGTGGAGAGGATCAAGGACGTCATGGCCGCGGCTCCTCCGGTCGCAGCTTGAGCAGCACATACACACCGATGCCGGCCACGGCCAGCACGACGGTCTCCCCCAGGGTGTCCAGCGCGCGGAAGTCCACCAAGATGACATTCACGACGTTCCGGCCGTGGCCCAGCAGGTAGCTGTTCTGGGCGAAGTACGCGGAAACGGTGCGGGGCGCGCCGGCCGCCGCGGCCGCCAGGACCAGGACCGCCATCAGCCCTCCTGTAACCAGGGCCACCGCCACGTCCCTTATCCGCGCCGCAGGATGCGAAAGCACCGTGAAGCGGGGAAGGTGGTAGAAGGCCAAAACGAACAGGATCACGGTCAGCGTTTCCACCAGGAACTGCGTGATGGCCAGATCGGGCGCCCCGAAGAGGAAGTAGATCAGCGCCACGCCGTACCCGGTGACCCCCAACGCTGCCACGGCCCCCAGGCGGGATGGGGACCGCGCGGCCCAGGTGGCGGCCACGATGATCAGCGCGGCCAGCACCAGCTCATGGAATCGCGCATCGCTCCAGTCCCACAGCAGCGGGCCGCCTGCCACACGGGCCCGGACCAGTGTGTACCACCCGGTGACTGTGGCGGCAAGAATGATCAGCAGCAGATAGTAGCGGAGGTAGCCGCTTTGCAGCAGGCGGGTCTGGGCCACTGCCGCCCGGTTGAGGCCGTCCAGACCGGCATCATACGCCCGCGCCGGTCCCCAAGGCAGGATCTTCGCCATGCTCCCCAGGGTCGGCCGCAACACGCCCTGCGCGGTGTAGATCGCAAGCCCGCCGACAAGACCCACGAGGCTGAGGGCCAGACTGGGGTTGACGCCGTGCCAGAGCGCCAGTGAAACATCCGCCGACCCCGGCGCCACTGCTCCGGCGGCCGGTTCGACCAACGGCCGCGCCAGGAGACCGGGCGCAACACCCATGGCCAGACCAAGCGCGCCGAGCACCAGCGGACCCAGCCACAGGGTCACGGGACCGTCGTGCCTGGCGTTTGCGGGGACGATCCGGGGGCCGACAAACGGCGCGATGCCGGAGATCAGGGCGATGGCCACGTAGAGGATGCTCCAGGCGACGGTCACCGTCGTCCACGCCGCGCCCCCGCCCGGGACGTGCAGGATCGTTTCATAGGCCAGTTCCTTCCCGATGAAACCCAGAAACGGCGGGAGACCCGCCATGGCCAGCGCAGAGAGCCAAGCGGCGAGCGCTGTCGTGCGCATGACCCGGCCGAGCCCCGTCAGCCCGGTGATCTCGCGGACACCGGTCTCGTGATCCACGACTCCGGCGACGAGGAACAGGGCACCCTTGTACAATGCGTGGGCCAGCAGGAATACCATGGCCGCCGCCGCCGCGACCTCCGTGCCGAAGCCGAGCAGCATCGTGAGCAGACCCAGCGCGCTCACGGTGGAGTAGGCCAGGATCCGCTTCAGGTCGACCTGCATCATGGCCAGGATCGCGCCGGTGATCATCGTGGCCGCGCCGATCGCCGTCACCGAGGACGACCACCCTTCCATGCCGGCGAACAGCGGGTTGAGCCGGGCCAGCAGGTAGACGCCCGCCTTGACCATCGTCGCCGAGTGAAGGAAAGCGCTGACCGGCGTGGGCGCCTCCATCGCATTGGGTAACCAGAAGTGAAACGGGACCTGGGCGGACTTGGCGAATGCGCCGGCCAGGATGAGGAACATCGCCGGCTGAATCAACTCATGGCTACGGACAATCTCCTTTCGCGCCAGGATGGTAGACAGATCGTAGCCGCCCGCGGCCGATCCGAGCATGAGGATGCCGGCCAGCAGGGCCAGGCCTCCCAGGCCCGTGACGAGCAGGGCCTGCAGCGCCGCGGCCCGCGCCTCCGGTCGCTCATGGTCGAAGCCGATCAGAAGGTACGAACTCAGGCTCGTCAGTTCCCAGAAGACGAACAAGGTGATGAGGTCGTCGGCCAGCACGAGGCCCAGCATCGACGCCATGAACATCAGGATGAAGGCATAGAATCGGTGAAGATGCGGGTGCCCCGCCAGGTATCCGCTCGAATACACCACGATGAGGCTGCCGATGCCGGTGATGAGCAGGGCGAAGAGCAGGCTCAGTCCGTCGAGCTTGAACGAGAACGCGACGTCGAGCGCCGGCACCCAGGACAGGCCCGACACACGCGGCCCGTACTCACCGACGATCAGAAGCTGGCTGCCGAAGTACAGGGCCAAGCCGAGCGGGAGCAGGGCGAGAAGCCAACCGGCGGACCGACCCGCGCGTCGGGACAGCGCGGGTGCTGCCGCCGCCAGAACGTATCCGGAAAGCACGGCCGCGACGATCCCCATCAGCTCTGGGTCTTCACGCGCGAGTCCAGGGGGTATCGGCCATCACGCCAGGTGGGGAACATTCTCCTCCCGTCTCCCCTCATACTCCTGCGCTCAGGGCCGCAGGCGTGAAGACCCTCCTCTGGGTTGCACCACGAGCTGGATCGCTGGAGGGACGGCGACGACGTCACGGCCAAGCACAACAACATCCCGATACCGTCTCGCCCTGACTCGCGCAGACCCGCCTCCCACGTGAAGCAAAGGGGCTGACCGCGGCGGTCAGCCCCTCTGCCAATACCACACCCATGATGCCACAGCGCCATCGGTGGGTCAACCTGAACTCCCCGGTTCCCCGAATGAGTACCCCCCGTGCCGGGTACGGACTGCCGGCGCCAGACAGACTACACGAGGCCCCGCTTCCGGGCGCCCCACCGCCACGAACTCGCCGGGCGTCGCCATGCTCCCCCACAGCGGCCAGGAGGGCGGCGCGCAGGGCACGCCGACTACCCCGATTCCTCCAGACCCCGGGGAATCCTGCTGCGGACTGCGCGTCTGACATCGGGGCGGGGCGCGGCGAGGGGCCCGACTCGGGGCGGATCAGAGCGAACCTGTGCGCCCTCTGAGCGTGCCATCCACACGTCCACCCGCCCGCCGTCATCGGATGAAAAACAGCGTCGCGAAGTACACTACCAGGAGGACCACCCCCAGGGGGACTCCCCAGCGCGCCCAGGCCCGGCTGCGGATGCCCAGGCGGTTGGCGGCGATGATGTTGGGAATGTTGCCGGGGATGAGCATGCCCCCGCTGATGAGCAGGCCCAGCAGCACCGCGCGCACCTGCTGCGGGGTCATGCGCGGGCTGATCTCGGCGGCGGTCAGGGTGGCGTTGTCGAGAATGGCCGAGACCGTGTTGATCCAGTACAACACCCGCGCGTCCAGCCCGATGATGTAGCGGTCGATCAGGGGCCGGAACCCCTCCCCCAGCAGGGTGAGGGCCATCACGAAGACGTAGACGCGCACCGCCCGGGCCGCCACGCTGCGGTAGGTCTCCTGGGGTCCCGTCTCGGCCAGAGACTCGCCCTGGTAGCGCAGAGGCAGCAGCGCCACCACGCCTCCCAGCGCCAGGATCCCGGGAATCACCCAGGGCCCCAGCAGCCGCAGCAGGAACCAGAAGTCGGCCCCCAGCTTGGCGGTGGCGATGGTGGACAGCGGTTCGCCCACCGGCGTCAGTGCCGCTCCCATCCCGATGGCCATGCAGGCCACAATCACCAGGCGGGTCTCGTCCTCACGGCGGAAGCCTAGCGCGCTGACCACCTCCACCAGGACGAGGGAGGCAATGATCACGGTGATGATGCTGCTCAGCAGGGCGAGGACCGTCACCACCACGGCCACCACCGCCCGCATGGGCAGGACCAGGCGCAGGCGGACCAGCAGCGTCCCCAGGTGGTTGCGGGTCCAGTGAAACACCAGCCCCGCCAGAAACACGGCCGCCGTGATGGGCAGCGGGTGGGTGAGGGCGGCGACGACCAGCGGCCGGGACAGGACTCCCGCCCCGGCCGCGGAGAGGAGCCCCATCGCGAACAGGAAAGCTTCCAGGTTCTGCTCCACCCGGTGCAGGAGCAGCGGCAGCACCAGGACCAGCACCAGGATGATCAGGTCAATGGCAACGACGACGTCCACAACGGTCACCATTATACGCGACGGACGCACGCTCGCCGGCCGGGGGGACAGTCCCCCGGTCAGTCTGGGGACAGTCCCCCGCTCCGACGGGAGGAGACATGTGCCGGGCCAGGGGAGCGGTACCGTCCCTGAACGGAGAACGGGGATCGTCTCCGTCCGGCAGGAGGGGACAGTCCCCGACGGGAGGTGGGGACAGTCCCCACAGAAGGGGGCAGTCCCCGGGGCTACGGCGGGTACAGGGGGCGCGCGCGGTCGGCGGGGCCCAGGATCGCCATGCGGGTCATGGTGGAGGCGTCTTCGCCCTCCAGGTCCACCCGGACTGTCATGACCTGATCCCTATCCCACAGGATGGGCCACAGCAGCCCGAGATCCACCGGCACCGGCAGGGTCGGGACGGCGTCGACCTGCACCCAGTGGAGTTCGCCCTCATCCGACGCCACAGGCTCCCCCGGCGGGGCGACGGCAACAAACACCAACAGCACCCACAGGAGGCTGGCGGGGCGGACCGACACGAACTCCACCGCGCGCAGCCGCGGTCGGGCGATCCGCATGCCGGTCTCCTCGAAAACCTCGCGGACGCACGCCGCCCAGGGATCTTCGCCAGGCGCGACCTTGCCTCCCACGGCGTTCCACAGACCCGCGTTGGGCGGGCGGCGGCGCCGCAGCAGCAGCACCTGGTCGTCCCGCCGCAGCAGGCACAGGGTGCGCACCGCGGGTGGACGCATGGTCATGCTTCCGACCGCCCCCATCACCCCGTCGCGTCGGGAGGAGGTGCCGGTCCCGACAATGGAGGGCCGCCGCGGGAGACCGCAGCCAGGCTGCCGCGCAGCCGCCCGAGCAGATCCTCCACCGCCCCCACGGGGTCGGTCGCGCGCTCTGCGGCTTCCACCAGCGCGCTGCCCACGATCACCCCGTCGGCCACCCGCCCCAGGGCCTGCGCCTGCTGCGGCGTGGCGATCCCGAAGCCCACGCAGACCGGCAGGGACGTCACCGCCCGGGCGCGGCGCACCAGGGCTTCCGCCTCCGGCGGGAGCGCATCGCGCGCGCCGGTGACGCCGGTGAGCGAGACGCAGTACAGAAAGCCGCGGCTGTGGCGGGCGGCCAGGGCCAGGCGCGCGTCGGAGGTCGTGGGCGCGACCAGGAAGATGGTGTCCAGGTCGGCGCGCCGGGCGGAGCCGATCAGGAGGTCGGCCTCGTCCACCGGCAGGTCGGGCACCACCACCCCGTCCACACCCGCTGCCCGGGCCCGGGCGCAGAAGCGGTCCACCCCGAACTGCAGGAGGGGGTTGGCGTAGGTCAGGACCACCACGGGGGTATCGGCGGTCTGGCGCACCTGCCTGACGATCTCCAGCGCCGCGGCGACGGTCACCCCCGCGCGCAGGGCCCGCCCGCCGGCCCGCTGGATGGTGGGGCCGTCGGCGATGGGATCGGAAAAGGGGATGCCCACCTCCAGGATGTCTCCCGCCCGGGCGGCGGCGCGCAGCAGCGGGATACAGCGCTCCGGGTCCGGGTCGCCCGCCATCAGGAACGGGATCAGGGCAGGGCGGTGCAGGCCGGCGAAAACCGACGCGAGGCGACTCACGGATGCCTGGACGCGGATGCCTCGAGCCCCACGGCGCGGGCCACCACCTCCACGTCCTTGTCCCCCCGCCCGGACAGGCCCACCAGGACCACGGCGCCGTCGGGCAGGTCCCGGACCAGGCGTGGCAGGTAGCCCAGGGCGTGGGCGGGCTCCAGGGCCGGCAGGATCCCTTCGGTGCGGGCCAGCAGGCGGAACCCCTCCAGGGCCTCCTCGTCGGTCACCGCCACGTACTCGGCGCGCCCGCTCTCCTTGAGGTAGGCATGCTCGGGGCCGACCGCGGGGTAGTCCAGGCCCGCGGAAATGGAGTGGGTGGCCCGCACCTGCCCATCGTCGTCCTGCAGCAGGTAGGTCAGCGCGCCGTGCAGCACGCCCGGCCGACCGGCGGCCAGCGTGGCGGCGTGCTCCCCGCTGTCCAGGCCGCGCCCTCCCGCCTCCACCCCCACCAGCCGCACCGGGTCATCCCGGAAGGCAGAAAACAGCCCGATGGCGTTGGACCCCCCGCCCACGCAGGCCACGGCCACGTCGGGCAGCCGCCCCTCCGCCTCCAGGATCTGCGACCGGGCTTCCCGGCCGATCACCGCCTGGAAGTCGCGGACGATGGTGGGATACGGATGGGGACCCACCACCGAGCCGATGACGTAGAAGGTCGTGCGCACGTGGGTCACCCAGTCGCGCAGGGCCTCGTTGATGGCGTCCTTCAGCGTGCGGCTGCCGGCGTCCACCGGCACCACCTCGGCGCCCAGCAGGCGCATGCGGACCACGTTGAGGTGCTGGCGGACCATGTCTTCGGTGCCCATGTACACCACGCACTGCAGCCCCAGCAGGGCCGCGGCGGTGGCCGTGGCCACGCCGTGCTGGCCGGCTCCCGTCTCGGCGATGATGCGGCTCTTGCCCATGGCCTGGGCCAGGAGGACCTGTCCCAGGGCGTTGGTGATCTTGTGGGCGCCGGTGTGCAGCAGGTCCTCCCGCTTCAGGTAGACCCGCACCCGCCCCAGCGCCCGGGAGAGCCCCTCGGCGAAGAACAGCGGGGTGGGCCGGCCGGCATAGGTGCGCAGGTAGCGCCGGTAGCGGTCCTGGAATCCGGGGTCGTCCCGCAGCCGGGTGAAGGCGCCCTCCAGTTCCTCCAGGGCGGGGATGACCGTCTCGGGGACAAACCGCCCTCCAAAGGGACCGAAATACCCCCGCCGCCCCCGAGCTCCCACCTGGGTCATCGGCGACCTCCTCCGCCGGCATCCCACCGGCGCACCGCCTCGACGAACGCCCGGATCTTGGCCGGATCCTTCCTCCCGTCGGTCTCCACCCCGCTGCTCACGTCCACGGCGTAGGGCCGCACCTGCTCCAGGGCGGCGGCGACGTTGGCGGGCGTCAACCCTCCCGAGAGCACGATCCGGTGGACCCGCGCCACCCCGGCCGCCAGGCTCCAGTCAAAGGTGCGCCCGGTGCCGCCGGGGCGGGTCGGATCGTAGGCGTCCAGGAGAAACGCGCTCACCCGGTACCGCTCCAGTCCCTGCAGGGACTGCCCGCCGGACACCCGCACGGCCTTGATCACCGGTACGGGCAACGCCGCGCACAGCTCGGGTGGCTCATCCCCGTGCAGCTGGACGGCGCTGAGCCCGCACGCCTCCACCGCCTCCAGGATGCGGCCGCGGTCGGCGTCCACGAACACCCCCACCCGGGCCACGAACGGCGGCAGCGACCAGGCGATGGCGGCCGCCTGGTCGGCGGTCACCCGCCGGCGGCTGGGGGCAAACACGAAGCCCACCGCGTCCGCCCCCGCCTCCACGGCGGCCTGCGCGGCCTCCGGGTCGGTGATCCCGCAGATCTTGACCCGCGTCATGACGGCACCCGCCGGGACCCGCGGCCAGAGGCCGACGAACCCCGCCCTCGCACTCCGGATCCCCGCCCCGCCTACAGGCGCAGCCCCATCTTCTCCCGCACTTCCTCCATGGTGGCCTGGGCGACGGGGCGGGCGCGCCGGGCGCCGTCGGCCAGGATGTCCCGCAGGTCGTCGGGGCGCCGCAGCAGCTCGTGGTAGCGCTCGCGCACCGGGGCAAAGGTCTTGACGATGGCCTCGGCCAGCACCTGCTTCATCTCGCTGTAGCGGATGGTTCCTTTCTGGTAGGCGTCCGCGAACTCGGGATAGCGGTCCGGCGCGAACACCTCGAGCAGCGTGAACAGGTTGGCCACGCCGGGGCTGGCGTCGTCCAGGCGCGCTCCGGGAGCCGGCGGCCCGGGGTCGGTGACGGCCGCGCGGACCTTCTGGCGGATGCTGTCGGGGTCCTCCACCAGGGCCACGTAGCTGCCGGGCACGCTCTTGCTCATCTTCACCATCGGGTTGTTCAGGGCCATGATGCGCGCCCCCTTGGTGAGGCGCGCTTCCGGCAGCGGGAACGTCTCGCCGAACTGCTTGTTGAACCGCTCGGCGATATCCCGCATCAGCTCGATGTGCTGCACCTGGTCCTCGCCCACCGGCACCAGCCGCGCCTTGTACAGCAGCACGTCGGCGGCCTGCAGCACCGGGTAGTTGAGCAGCCCCGCCATGACGCCGCGGCGGGCGTAGCGGCTCTTTTCCTTGAACTGGGTCATCCGCTCCAGCTGCCCCAGCGGGGTCAGCACGTTGAGCAGCCACATGAGCTCGCAGTGCTCGTGCACGTGGGATTGCACGAACAGCACCGACCGCTGCGGGTCGATGCCGGCGGCGATGTTGGCGGCCGCCGCCTCCAGCACCCGCCGGGGAAACTCCGCGGGATCGTAGGGCACGGTGATGGCGTGCAGGTCCACGATGCAGAAGTACGACTCGTACTCCGCCTGCAGCTGGACCCACTGGCGCAGGGCCCCCACGTAGTTGCCGATGTGGATCACGCCCGTGGGCTGGATGCCCGAGAAGACCCGCACCGGGACCGCCGGGGCCTCGTCCCGCGCGGGCTGGGTCTGGGTGTCGAGCCGTGACGTCATGGCGCACCTCGCAACGCCCGCAGCGTCTTCGCCGGATCCGGGCTGGCCATGAGCGCCGTTCCCACCAGGACGGCGTCCACGCCCGCCCTCTCCATCCGCTCCACCTGCTCCCGGGTCTGCAGGCCGCTTTCGCCGACCACCAGGATACCCCGGGGGATCAGCGGCCGCAGCCGCACCGTGGTCTCCAGGTCCACCTCCAGGGTGCGCAGGTCGCGGTTGTTGATCCCCACCAGGTCGGCCCCGGCAGCCAGGGCGGCGGCCACCTCCCCGGCGGTGTGCACCTCGATCAGGGCGTCCAGCCCCCGGCGGCGGGCGTGGTCCCGGTACGCGCGCAGCCGGTCGGCGTCCAGCACCGACGCCATGAGCAGCACCGCCGCGGCCCCGGCCGCCGCCGCGTCGTCGATCTGCACCGGGTCGACGACGATCTCCTTGCACAGGACCGGCAGGCGCGTGGCCCGGCACACGGCCGCCAGGGCCTCCCACGACCCGCCAAAGTAGCGGGCGTCGGTCAGCACCGACAGGGCGCCGGCGCCGGCCCCTTCCAGCGCCCGGGCCAGGTCCACCGGGTCCACCTGTCGGCGGATCACCCCCGCCGACGGCGAGGCCGCCTTGATCTCGGCGATGACCACCAGTCCCGGGGCGGCCACAGCCTCGCGGAACCGGCCCGGCCGGCCGACCGGCCCCCCGACGGCCGTGCCCGCGGCCTTGCGGCGGGCCACCTCGTCCCGCTTGTAGGCCACCATCTCGTCCAGGACCACGCCGCCTCCCCGACCCTCACGGGGTCGCCGCGCGGGTGTGGGCCCGCAGGGCCTGAAGCTTCTCGTAAGCCGCGCCCGCGTCGATCGCCCGCGCCGCCAGGGCCACCCCCTCCCGCCAGTCGCCGGCCAGACCGGCCGCCAGCAGCGCCGCCCCCGCGTTGGCCAGGACGATGTCCCGCCGCGGCCCCCGCTCCCCGCGCAGCACCGCCTCGGTGGCCGCCGCGTTGGCCTCGGGCGGCCCGCCGGCGATCGCCTCGGGCGCCGCCAGGGGCAGACCCAGGTCGTCGGGGGTGATGACGTAGGTCCGCACCTGTCCCTCGCGCCACTCGCTGACCCGGGTGGGGCCCACCGTGGAGACCTCGTCGATGCCGTCGAGGCCGTGCACCACCAGGGCGCGGCGGGCGCCCATCTCTCCCAGCACCCGCGCCATCATCTCCGTCAGGTCCGGGCTGTAGGCGCCCACCACCAGGTAGCCGGCGTTGGCGGGGTTGGTCAGCGGCCCCAGGATGTTGAAGACGGTGCGGATGCCGATCTCCCGGCGCGGCCCCACGGCGTGCTTCATGGCCGCGTGGTAGAGGGGCGCGAACAGAAACCCGATGCCGATGTCCTCGATGGCCCGGCGGACCACCTCGGGCGGCACCTGGATGCGCACCCCCAGGGCCTCCAGCACGTCGGCCGCCCCCGACAGGCGCGACACGGCCCGGTTGCCATGCTTGGCCACGTAGCCTCCGGCGGCCGCCACCACGAATGCGCTGGTGGTGGAGATGTTGAAGGTGCTGAGGCGGTCGCCCCCGGTGCCCACCACGTCGATGAGGGTGTCCACCGCCGGGGTGATGCGCTGGGCCCGCTCGCGCATCGCCCGGGCGAACCCGGCGACCTCGTCCACCGTTTCTCCCTTCATGCGCAGGGCGGTGATCAATGCCGCGATCTGGGCCGGCGTGGCCGCGCCGTCCATCACCTCTCCCATGGCCGCCCACGCCTCCTGCTCGGTGAGATCCTCGCGGCCCACCACCTTGCGGATCGCTTCCACCACCGCCGCCACGGTCATCCCCCCCGCGCCGCCGCCGGTTCCCCGCTCCCCGCCCCCCGGCCCTTAAGCGGCACTCCCGCCAGCGCCAGGAAGTTGGCCAGCAGATCCCGGCCGGAGGCCGTCAGGACCGACTCGGGGTGGAACTGCACGCCTTCCACCAGGGCGTGGCGGTGGCGGACTCCCATCACCGTCCCGTCCTCCAGCCAGGCGGACACCTCCAGCTCGGGGGGCAGGGAGTCGCGCTCCACCACCAGCGAGTGGTAGCGGCCGGCCACCAGGGGATCCGGCAGGCCCGCGTAGATCGTCCTCCCGTCGTGGCGCACCGGCGACGCCTTGCCGTGCACCGGCGACGCTGCCCGGACCACCCGCCCGCCGAAGGCGGCCCCGATGCACTGGTGCCCCAGGCATACCCCCAGGATGGGAATCCGGCCGGCCAGGGCGGTGACCACGGCGGTGGAGATCCCGGCCTCGGCAGGCGTGCAGGGCCCCGGGGAGATCACCACCGCCTGCGGGCGGAGGGACAGGATCTCGCCGGGCGTGGTCTGGTCGTTGCGGAAGACGGCCACCTCCCCGGCCAGATCGCCCAGGGACTGGACCAGGTTGTAGGCGAAGGAGTCGTAGTTGTCGACGACGACGATCATCCGGCCACCCCGCGTTCCCGGCCCGAGGGTCGAGGGCTGACGTGCGCCCCCGGGTCTGGCCCCGGCGGCCCACCCCCGTGCGCTGACTCCCGCCGCTGCCGCGCCACCCGCTCAATCGCCCGCACCAGCGCCGTGGCCTTGTTCACCGTCTCCACGTATTCCCGCTCGGGCACCGAGTCGGCCACGATCCCGGCGCCCGCCTGGACATGAGCTCGCCCGCCGGCCACCACGATGGTGCGGATGGTGATGGCGGTGTCCAGGGTGCCCGCAAACCCCAGGTAGCCCACCGCGCCGGCGTAGGGGCCCCGGGCGACCGGCTCCAGTTCGTCAATGATCTCCATGGCCCGCACCTTGGGCGCCCCGGTCACCGTCCCGGCCGGGAAGCACGCCCGCAGCACGTCCACCGCGTCCAGGCCCGGCCGCAGGCGTCCCCGGACGTCGGAGACGATGTGCATGACATGGGAGAACCGCTCCACCGCCATCAGCTGCGCCACGCGCACGGTTCCGTACTGGCACACCCGCCCCAGGTCGTTGCGGCCCAGGTCCACCAGCATCACGTGCTCGGCCCGCTCCTTCTCGTCGGCCAGGAGGTCGGCCTCCAGCGCCCGGTCTTCGTCCTCGGTGGCTCCCCGTCGGCGCGTGCCGGCCAGGGGCCGCGTCTCCACCAGGTCGCCGTCCAGCCGCACCAGCAGCTCCGGGGACGACCCGACGATCTGCACTCCCTCGAAGTCCAGGAAGTACATGTAGGGGGAGGGGCTGATGGTGCGCAGCGCCCGGTACAGGTCCAGGGGATCCACCCCCTGCAGCTCCACCGCCAGGCGCCGCGAGAGCACCACCTGGAAGATGTCTCCGGCCCGGATGTACTCCTTGGCCCGCTCCACGGCCCGCAGGAAGTCGGCCACCGGCACGCCGGTGTCCATCACCGGGGAGACGGTCCCGCCTCCCGCGGGAGGCACCGCCGGAGACCGCAGGCGCTCGTAGACCTGTTCGACCCTCTCCACCGCCCGCCGGTACGCCGCCACGGCGTCGCCGTCTATGGCCGCGTTGGCCACGATCCGCAGCGTGTGGCGCACGTGGTCAAAGACCACCACCGCGTCGGCCACCACCAGGTAGCACACCGGCAGGCCCAGGTCGTCGGGAGGGCGATGGGGCAGGCGCTCCCACGCGCGCACCAGATCGTAGCCGAAGTAGCCCACGGCGCCCCCCGTGAAGCGGGGCAGGGACGGGTCTCGCACGGCCCGGTGGCGGCCCAGCAGCTCCCGTACCACCTCCAGGACGTCGCCCTGCCGCCGTTCCACCCGCGCGCCGGACCGGACCTCGACCCCGTCCGGCCAGCCCACCACGGTCATCACCGGGGCGCTGCCCAAAAACGAGTAGCGCCCGATGTGCTCGCCGCCCTCCACGCTCTCCAGCAGAAACGCCTGGCCTCCCGAGCGCAGCTTCAGGAACGCCGTGATCGGCGTCTCCAGGTCGGCGGGCAGCTCGCAGGACACCGGGATCACGGTCCCTCGCCGGGTGCGGCTGAGGAACTCCACCTTGGTCGGCTCGATCTCCAGGACCGACATGGGGTCCCTCCCTACTCCTCCCGGCGGCCGCCGGCCCGGGCCTGCGCCCGGCGCAGCACGGCGTCCAGGGAGTCTCCCGCCATCGCCTTCTCCAGAAGGTCCAGCTCCTCGCGGAAGCGGCGCAGGGCCTGGGCGATGCCCTGGCGGTTGGCCCGGCAGATCTGCACCCACAGGTCCGCCGGGCTGGCAGCCACCCGGCGGAATGCCTCGAAGGCTGGCCCCGCGATGGCCGCGGCGCGGTCGCTGGCGGCGGCCACCAGGGCCGCCGCCACCAGGTACGGCAGGTGGCTGACCTGGGCCACCAGGGCGTCGTGGTCCTCGGGGGACAGCAGCACGGGCTGCATCCCCACGCGCTCCACCAGGTCGGTCATGACCGCCACCGCCGCCGGATCGGTGCGCTCGGTGGGCGTGAGGACGAACGGCCGGCCGGCCAGCAGCGCCGCGTCGGCGTGGTGAGGGCCGCGGGCCTCCGAGCCGGCCATCGGGTGCCCGCCGATGTAGCGCACCCGGCCCGGAAGCCGCCGGTCCAGCTCCCGCACGATGGGGGACTTGACGCTCGCCACGTCGCACAGGACGGCGCCCGCCGGCGCCACGGCGGCAACCTCCAGGGTGACGTCCGCCACCGCTTCAGGCGGCACGGCCACCATCACCACCTCGGCGTCCCGCAGCACGCCCGGGTCGTCGCTGACCTCGTCGGCGGCCCCGATCCGGTGCGCCACGGCCCGCGCCTGCGGGTCGAGGTCCACACCGACCACGCGCCGGGCGGCTTTCCGCCCCCGGAGGGCCAGCCCCAGGGAGGCGCCGATGAGGCCCGTTCCCACGATGCCGACGGTGCCGAACGGCTCGCTCACCGGCCCGGGCTCCCGGCCCGATCCTGCGCGGTCCCCGGCGGCTGGGCGGCGGGGGCCTCGACCGCCTGCTGAAGTCGCCGCCCCAGGGCGGCGGCCAGCGGCCGCAGCTCGGCCATCAGCGCGGTGAAGTCGTCGGGGGTCAGCTGCTGAGGGCCGTCGCTGCGCGCCTTCTCGGGATCCGGGTGGACCTCGATGATCAGCCCGTCGGCGCCGGCGGCCACCGCGGCCCGGGACATGGCCCCCACGTACCGCCGCTTCCCGGTGGCCTGGCTGGGGTCCACGATCACCGGCAGGTGGGTCAGCTCCTTGAGCACCGGCACCGCGCTGAGGTCCAGCAGGTAGCGGGTGTGGTTGTCAAAGCCGCGGATGCCGCGCTCGCAGAGAACCACCTGGTAGTTGCCCTCGTTCAGGATGTATTCGGCCGCCAGCAGCAGCTCCTGGATGGTGGCGCTGGGGCCGCGCTTGAGCAGCACCGGGTGGCGCGTGCGGCCCACCTCCCGCAGCAGGGTGTAGTTCTGCATGTTGCGGGCGCCGATCTGGACCATGTCGGCGTAGCGCACCACCAGCTCCAGCTGGTGCGCATCCATGGCCTCGGTCACCACCGGCAGCCCGGTCTGGCGGCGCGCCTCGGCCAGGTGGCGCAGCCCCTCTTCCTCCAGACCCTGGAAGGAGTACGGCGACGTGCGCGGCTTGAAGGCGCCTCCCCGCAGCATCACCGCGCCCGCGGCCTTCACCGCCCGGGCCGTCTGGACGATCATCTCCGGCCCCTCCACCGAGCAGGGGCCGGCGACGACGGTGACGGCGCCGTCGCCGAACCGCACGCCCCGGACGTCCACCACGGTGTTCTGGGGACGGAACTCGCGGCTGACCAGTTTGAAGGGCTGCAGGATGGGGACGACCTTCTCCACACCCGGGGTGGCCTCCAGGGACTGGCGCAGCAGCTCCTTGGTGTGGCTGTCGCCCACCACCCCGATGACGGTGCGCTCCACACCCACCGACAGGTGGGTGCCCAGCCCCGCGTCCTGGATCTTGCGGACCACCGCGTCGATCTGCTCTTTGGTGGCCCGTGGCTCCATCACGACGATCATGGTCCCGCCTCCCGCCGCACGCCCCATGGCGCGTACCCGCGTATGCTCCCAGAAACGCCAACACCTCCCGCCCCCATGGGGCGAGAGGTGTCCACTGCTCCTCCCGCGGTGCCACCCGGATTCCGGTCAGGTCCCGCCCGACCGGCACTCGCGTCCGGATCCGGAGCCTGTCCACCCCGGTCCGTCTCCCCGAATCTCGGCGGGGCGCCGGCGCAGCCTACGGTCCCGGCCCGACGCCGGGGATCGGTGCGCGCCTTGCGGGCCCATTCCCTCGCCGGAGGCCACCGCGTCGCAGCATCCGCGGCTCTCTGAGCGGTCCGCCCGGCGGGTACTCCTCCCGCGCATCGGCCATATGGGAATTGTGGTACGCGTATTATAGCACGCCTGTCAAGGACAGGCCGCTGTCTCCACCTCCGGGCTTCAGCGGCTCGGCGGCCGGCACACCCCGGCGGACGGCGCTGCTCACGCCCTCCGGGTCAGCCTCCGTCCGTCCCCACGGCCTCCAGTGCCCGGGGGAAGTCGGGGAAGGAGATCGCCACCGCCTCGGCTCCGGCAACCGTGACCGGTTCCTCGGCCAGCAGGCCCGCCACGGCGAACGCCATGGCCACCCGGTGGTCTCCCGCGCACTCGACCCGGCCTCCCCGCAGCCGGCCTCCGCGGATCACCAGGCCGTCGGGCCGCTCCTCCACGTCTACCCCCAGCCGGCGCAGGCCGGCAGCCATCACCGCGATGCGGTCGGACTCCTTGACGCGCAGTTCGGCGGCATCGGCAATCTCGGTCACCCCCTGCGCCGTCGCGGCGATGACGCACAGGACCGGGAGTTCGTCGATGACCGACGGGATCGCGTCGCCGGCCAGGCGGATCCCCCGCAGCCTCCGGCCGCGGACCACCACATCGGCGACCGGCTCCCCGCACTGCAGGCGCCGGCCCCGCACCTCGACTTCTGCCCCCATGGCCCGGAGCGCGTCCAGCACCCCGGAGCGGGTGGGATTGACCCCGAGCCCCGGAGCCGTCACCTCGGACCCCGGCCGTGCCGCCGCCGCAGCCAGCAGGAAGGCTGCCGAGGAGATGTCGCCCGGCACCTCGATCCGGTCCGCACGCGGCAGGCCCGGGCGTACCGTGATCCGGTCCCCCGCCCGCCCGACGGGCACGCCCAGCCAGGCCAGCAGCCTCTCGGTGTGGTCCCGGGTGGGAACCGGTTCGACCACCGTCGTCTCGCCGTCCGCAAACAACCCCGCCAGCAGCACGGCGGACTTCACCTGCGCGCTGGGCACCGGCAGGGCGTAGGCAATTCCCCGCAGGGGTCCGCCCGTGATGCGCAGCGGCGGGTACCGGCCTCCTCCCAGCACCTCCACCTGCGCCCCCATCCGGCGCAGCGGTTCGGCCACCCGATCCATGGGGCGGCGGCGCAGGGAGTCGTCCCCGGTGATCTCTGCGGTGAACGGCTGGCCGGCCAGGATCCCGGCCAGCAGGCGCATGGTGGTGCCCGAGTTGCCGGCGTCCAGAGGGCGACCCGGAGGTCGCAGGCGGACGCCGGCGCCCCTCACGGTCACCGTGGTCCCTTCCCGGTGCACCTCCACGCCCAGAGCGCGCAGGCAGGACAGGGTGGACAGGCAGTCGGCGGCCGGCAGGAAGTTGGCGATGGTGGTCTCCCCCGCCGCCAGGGCGCCCACCAGCGCCGCGCGGTGGGAGATGGATTTGTCGCCGCCGACGCGCACCTCCCCGCGCACGGCCGACACCGGGGCCACCGTGAGGTCCATCTCAGCGCCGGTCCCGCCCGGCCAGGTCCGGCCGCAGGACCTCCGCCCCCCGCAGGTAGACGTGGACGATCTCTTCCTGGGCCCGGGCCGTGTTCCACAGGACCAGGACCCGGATGCAGCGCGGCAGGGCGCCGGGCACGGCGATCTCGGTGGCCGACAGCAGCGGGACGGCGGTCCACTGCAACTGGCGCGCCGCCTCGGCGGGGAACGCGGCGGTCAGGTCCGGGGTGGCGGTGAAGAAGATGGCGGCGATCTCATCAGGTTCCACGTTGTTGGCGTCCGCCATCCGCACCAGCAGTTCCCGGGTGGCCTCCAGGATGGCCTCCTCGGAGTCCTCGTCGGCCGTGGTGGCCCCGCGGATGCCACGGATGTGCATGGTCCCTCCCCACCGGACCGGCTCAGGGCGGCCCCGCCCGACGCCCGGCCAGATCCACGGCGGCCCGCACCCCCAGCAGGAAACTCCCCACGCCGAATCCGGCGATCAGCCCCCGGCAGGCCGGCGCCAGGACCAGACCGCTGCGGAACTCGCCCCGGGCCAGGACATTGGTCATGTGCACCTCGACCACGGGTATCCCGATGGCCGCGATGGTGTCGCGCAGGGCGTAGCTGTAGTGGGAGAGAGCCCCCGCGTTGAGGACCACCGCGTCGGCGGTCCGCCGGGCTTCCTGCAGGCGGTCGATCAGCGCCCCCTCGCTGTTGGAGTGGAAGAACTCCACCTCCGCGCCCAGTTCGGCCGCCAGGGCGCTCACCTCCCGCCGCACGTCGTCCAGCGTGTGGCGGCCGTAGATCTGCGGCTCGCGCTCACCCAGAAGGTTGAGGTTGGGCCCGAACACCACCAGCACGCGCATCGGCCAGGACCTCCCGGACCACGGCCTCCGGCACCTCCTGTTCGCTCCGCACGACCCCGATGCCTACCGGGAGCGCAAAGCGCAGGGCGCCCCCGCGCACCTTTTTGTCCAGCCGCAGGGCCCGCAGCAGGCGGTCCGACGGCAGGGGCGGCAGGTGGGTGGGCAGGCCGCAGCGCGCCAGCAGGGCGCGCTGGCGCTCCACCAGGTCGGCGCCCACCAGCCCCAGCCGGTGGGCCAGGGCCGCCTCCACCGTCATGCCGATGGCCACCGCCTCTCCGTGGGTCAGGCGTCCCCACCCGGCGACGGACTCCACGGCGTGCCCCACGGTGTGGCCGTAGTTCAGCGCGTGGCGCGGTCCCAGGTCGCGCTCGTCGGATTCCACCACCCGCGCCTTGACCGCAGCGCACCGCCGGACCACCTCGACCAGAGCCGCCGGATCGCGGCCCGTCACCTGGGGGAGGTTCTCTTCCAGAAAGGGGAACAGGTCGGGGTCGCCCACCACCGCCGTCTTGACCACTTCCGCCAGGCCGCTGCGCAGCTCCCGGTCGGGGAGGGTCCGCAGGAACCGGACGTCGCAGACGACCAGGGCGGGCTGGTGGACTGCCCCTACCAGGTTCTTGGCCCCGGCGTGGTTGACCGCCGTCTTGCCCCCGATGCTGCTGTCCACCATGGCCAGCAACGTGGTGGGCACCTGCACCACCCGCAGACCCCGCATGTAGGTGGCGGCCACGAACCCCGCCAGGTCGCCCACCACCCCGCCGCCCAGCGCCACCACGGTACTGTCCCGCGCCGCCTGCGCCCGGGCCAGGGCGGTGTACAGCCGCCCGGCCTGTTCCAGGCTCTTGGAGCGCTCTCCGGGAGGAACCGCCGCCACCGTCACCCGGTACCCGGCGGCGCGCAGGACCCGCGGGACGCGGTCGGCCGGCTCCCGCAGCAGGTGCCGGTGGGTGATGACCACCACCTGCGGCCCCGCCCCCATCCCCTGGAGGTCGAACCCCAGCAGGGAGGAGATGCCGTCACCCACGTGCACCGGATAGCTCCGCGCCCCCAGGCTCACCGGCACCGTCTGCCTCTCCCGGCGGGCCAGGAACCCCAGGATGGTGTCCACCACCCGGTCGGGGGAGACCGACGCGACGTCCACCACCAGGTCGGCGTCCCGGTACAGGGGCCGGCGCTGGTCCAGCAGCCTTTCGACCGCGTCCCGGACGGCGCCTCCCGCCAGCAGGGGACGCCCCCGACCATCACCCAGGCGGCGGGCGAGCACGTCCGCCGGCGCCGTGAGGGCCACGATCCACCCCGTGCGCCGGAGGCGCGACATGTTCTCCGCCCGCAGCACCACCCCTCCCCCGGTGGCAATCACCACCTCCCGCCGCTCGGCCACCCGCGCCACCACCGCGGATTCCACGTCCCGGAAATATGCCTCCCCGCGGCGGGCGAAGATCCGCGCCACGGGAACCCTCTCCCGGGCCTCCACGGCGCGGTCGGTGTCCACGAACGCCCACCCCAGGCGGCGGGACAGCCGCCGGCCCACCTCGCTCTTGCCGGTCCCCATGAAGCCGATCAGGACGACGTTACGCATGCTGCCCACGATGCCCCGGGTCCGATGTCCGGCGCGGCGGAGTCCGCCCCCGAGAACCCCACAGGCGGCCTGAGGCTCCGCATCCCGCACGCCGGGCCTCCTCGGTCAGAGGCTCCCCAGCCGCCTCCGGTACGCCTCGTAGGCGGCGCGGATGTCGGCCACGCTGTCCGCACCGAACTTCTCCAGGAACGCGTCGGCCAGCACGTAGGCCACCATCGCCTCGGCCACCACGCCCGCCGCCGGCACGGCGCAGACATCGCTGCGCACCACGGTGGCGGCGGCCGGCTCCTTGGTCACCAGATCCACCGACCGCAGAGGACGCATGAGAGTCGACAGCGGCTTCATGGCGCCGCGCACCACCAGAGGACCTCCGGTGGTGACGCCGCCCTCGGTGCCCCCCGAGCGGTGCGTCTCGCGGTAGAACCCGCGCTGGGGATCCCAGAAGATCTCGTCGTGGGCCTGCGAGCCTGGCCCGCGGGCGATCTCGAACGCCCGGCCGATCTCCACGCCCTTCACCGCGTGGATGGACGCCACCGCCTGGGCCAGCCGGCCGTCCAGGCGGCGATCCCAGTGCGCGTAGCTTCCCAGCCCCGGCGGCACGCCCAGCGCCACCACCTCGAAGACTCCCCCCAGGGTGTCCCCGCGGCGGCGGGCATCCTCGATGGCCTCGCGCATGCGCGCTTCGGCCTCGGGGTCCACGCACCGCACGTCGGACGCCTCGGCCAGGGCGGGCATGTCCTCCCACCGTGGCGGGCGGGCGGTAGCCGCGATGCCCCCGATCTCGACCACGTGGCTGAAGATGGTGATCCCGAACTCGCCCAGCAGCCTGCGGCACACGGCCCCGACCGCGACGCGCGCCGCCGTCTCCCGCGCGCTGGCCCTCTCCAGAGCCCGGCGGGCGTCGGTGAACCCGTACTTCTGCACACCCACCAGGTCGGCGTGGCCCGGCCGCGGGCGGGTGAGGGGAGGCTCGGCGGCGCGCACGTCGCGGTTCCCGATCCGCAGGGCCACGGGACCGCCGGTCGTCTCGCCGCCCATGACGCCGGCGAGGATCTCCACCGCGTCCGCCTCCAGCTTCATGCGGCCGCTGCGGCCAAACCCCGCGCGTCGCCGCGCCATCTGCGGGAGGATGTCCTCCTCGCTGAGGGCCAGACCCGCGGGCATCCCTTCCAGGATCGCCACCAGAGCCCGCCCGTGAGACTCGCCGGCCGTCAGGAACCGCAGCACGCCCATCTCATCCGCCCAGTCCCACCGCCCGGCGCATCACGTCCACCGGGGCCGGGCGGTCCGTCCAGATCTCGAAACTGCGCGCCCCCTGGTACACCAGCAGGGCCAGCCCGCTCACGGCGCGCGCGCCGGCCGCCTCGGCGGCCCGCAGCAGGCGGGTTCGCGGCGGCGTGTACACCATGTCCAGCACCACCATCCCCGGACGGAAGGCGTCCGCCACCGCCTCCAGCCACCCCGCGTCCGGACGGGGCGTGTCCCCGCGGTCCAGAGACGCGGCGGTGGCGTGCACGACCACATCGGCGGAGGTGGCCGCGCGGCGGAGACCTTCGGGCTCCAGGCCCAGCACCTCCACCGCGCAGTGGGGGGCCGCCTCCCGCACCGCGCCGGCCGCCGCGCGAGCCCGCGCCCCACTGCGGTTGGCGATCATCACCCGCCGCGCCCCCGCCTCGGCCAGAGCCACCGCCGCCGCCCGCCCGGCGCCGCCCGCCCCCAGGATCAGGGCTACGCAGCCGTCCACCCCGCCACCCGCCGCCGCCAGCGCGTCCAGCACCCCGAGGGCGTCGGTGTTGAAACCCTCCAGCCGCCGGCCCCGGATGCGGATGGTGTTCACGGCCCCCGTCCGCCGGGCCAGCGGATCCAGGGCATCCACCAGCAGCGCCGCGGTTTCCTTGTGAGGGACGGTGACGTTCAGGCCGGCCATCCCCAGCGCGGCCGCGCCGCGCAGGGCATCGGCCAGCGCGGCGGCGTCCACTCGGAAGGCCACATACCGCCAGTTCATCCCCAGGGCCTCAAAGGCGGCGTTATGCATGGCCGGAGACAGCGAGTGGGCCACCGGATCGCCCACCACGCCCACCAGGGTTGTGCGGCCGTCAATGGCGGCCATTGGCACACATTATAGCGGAGCCGCCGGCCGGACCGCGGGGGGCGGCTCCAGGTGATCGGTGTCGTTGATCGCCAGGATCCGGCCGCTTCTCTCGGCGATGTCCACCACGTTGACGCAGCCGGGGGCCTGCTGGAACCGCGAGTAGGAGGCCAGGGGAGCGCCCAGCAGGGTCAGCAGCACCAGCCGGTTCACGCCGCCGTGGGCCACCACCGCCACGGCGGCCCCCGGATGCGCCCGCGCGATGCCCGCCACCGCCTCCATCACCCGCTGGCGGGCCTGCTCCAGCGGCTCACCGCCGGGGATGCGGATGAGGTCGGGGCGGGCCTGCCTCCGGGGCAGGAGGGAGGCGTAGCGGCGCTCCACCTCCTCGGCGGTCAGGCCTTCCCACTCCCCGAACCCGACCTCCCGCAGGCCGTCCACGACCCGCGGCGCCAGCCCGCAGGCCGCCGCCACGATCCGGGCGGTCTGGGCGGCGCGCCGCAGGGGGCTGGTGTACACGGCCGCGACCCGCGCCGCCCGCAACCGCCCGGCCAGATGCCGCGCCTGCTGCGCGCCGGCCTCCGACAACGGCGGGTCGGCCGCGCCCTGCCAGCGGTGCTGCGCGCTCCAGACAGACTCGCCGTAGCGGACCAGGTAGAGGCGGGTCACGTCCGGGACCGGGCACCCGGAGCCGCCGGCCGGGTCGGCGGCGTCACGCGGACCGGCGCGGCCGGCGCCCCCGCGGGGCCGAGCCTCCGCGCGGTCCACCATCGGCGACGCGGCCCCGCATGGCGGCCAGGTACTGGCGGTAGTACTGCTCGACGGTCCGCCGGCTGATCCTCAGCGGCGGGGAACTCTCGGGTCGGATCCCCCCGCTGAACGTGCGGGGGATGTGCAGCAGCTCGTGGATGATCACCCGATCCTGCTCCTCCCGGCGCAGCCGGTCGAACGCAGGCACCATGAACTCGATGACGTAGTGGGCCGGGAGGCGCAGGGCCCTCTGAAACACCGGCGGCAACCCCCAGATGCGGGCCAGGGCATTGGCCCGGGATCCCGTCACCCGCACGCAGCGAACGCGGGCCGGGTCGATGTAGTCGAGCCTGAGGGCGGCGACGATGCGGCGCAACCGGGCAGCCAGATCGCCGGCGGGATGCCACTGCATGGGATATCCAACCTCCGGGATCCATGGAAACGTTGGACCCGCGCGCCGGTAACTCCTGCCGGCATCGGCGCGCTCCGCCGCGGGCGGGGCGCATCCCGCCCGTCGTCCTCAGCGCGGCGGGGTCCGTGACGCGCGCCGGCGGTGACGCGGATGCTCGAGCGGCCGCCACCGCGGCCGCTCCTCCGGATCCAGCCGCCGGTAGCAGTCCCCGCACAGCACCGCCCCCTCCTCTACGGCGGTCTCGTCGGGATCGAGCAGCAGATCCCGCTCGGTCCCCTCGAACCACTCCCCGGCCCGGGGGCCTCGATGCCCGCACACGGCGCACACCAGAGTGGTCATGGTCCTCCTCCCGCCGGTCCGCCCGCCTCCAGGGCGATCTCCAACCTCCGGTTCACCCGCCCCTTGTTCTCGGTCCTGGTGATCCGCAGCCGGCCGATCTCGGCCGTGCGGGCCACGTGGGTTCCGCCGTCGGCCTGCGCGTCGAACCCGTCGATCTCCACGACCCGCACCTCCCGGATCTCCTCGGGCAGCCGCGCCCGCGCCAGGCGCATGAGGTCCGACCGCTCGAACTCCTCCCGAGAGACCCACCGCACCCGGATGGGCCTGTCCTCGGCGATCACCCGGTTGGCCTCCGCCTCGATGGCGGCCACCCGCGCCGGGGAGAGATCCTCCAGGGAGAAGTCCATGCGGGCGCGGTCGGGGTAGATGGCGCCGCCGGTGACCCGGGCGCCGTACAGCCGGTAGATCACGCCCACCAGCACGTGCAACGCCGTGTGATGCCGCATGATGGCGTAGCGCCTGGGCCAGTCCAGCGCGCCGCGCACCGGCGTGCCCTCGGCGGGCGGGGAGCCGTCCAGGACGTGCCAGACAGTCTGCCCGTCCCGGCGCACCTCCACCACCGGCGCCGTGCCCGTCGCCCACCTCACCACCCCCACGTCGGCGGGCTGGCCCCCGCCGCCGGGGTAGAAGGCGGTGGCGTCCAGGGCCACCGCCGACCCCTCCACGGCCGTCACCGCCGCGTCGAACTCCCGCAGATAGGAGTCGGCCAGGTACAGCAGGCGGGTGGCGGGCGGAGGGCTTCCCATCACATCACCCCTCCCGATGCACCAATCACCCGGAAGATGACGTCCCGCTCCCACGGCCCGCGCGCCAGCGGGGGCAGGTGCTCCACCTGGAAGAACCGCGCCTCCAGGATCCCCGGCCCGGGAGACGGCGGGCGGTCCGCCTCGCACCGGAAGTGAAACGTCAGGCGCCAGACATCGTCCACGGTGGATTCCACCTCGGCCAGCACCACGTCCTCGGGGTCCAGGCCCACCTGCTCCCGCAGGGCCCGCCGGGCGGCCGAGGCGGGAGGCTCGCCGAACCGCAGGCCGTCCCCCACCAGCCGCCAGCCGGGCGCCCCATCGGGAGGCGCCGCGGGCCGCACGAGCAGGACGGCGCTGTCGGCCACCACCACCACGTCGGCAACCAGGCTGTGAATCCCGCAGGAGCGGGCGTCCATCCGCCCTCCCGGTTCCCCTCAGCCCCGCAGCGCCCCCGCCAGGATCCCCCGGATGAAGTACTTGCCCAGGGCCAGAAAGACCCCCAGGGGCACCAGGACCGTGACGAGGGCCGCCGCCATCTGGAGATTGTACAGCGCCACGTAGCTGCCCTTCACCTCCGCCAGCTTCACCTGCACGGTGGTCGTGTAGGGCGACGAGAGGGTGAGGGCCAGCAGGAACTCGTTCCACACCTGGATGAACACCAGAATGGCTGTCGAGGCATACCCCGGCAGCGACACCACCGAGACGATCCGGAAGAAGATCTGCAGCCGGGAGGCCCCGTCCACCTCCGCCGACTCCTCCAGCTCCCGGGGCACGGAGAAGAAGAACGTGGCCATCAGGACCGCCGCCAGGGGCACGTTGAGGATGAGATAACTCAGGATCAACCCCGCGTGGGTGAGGGCCAGCCGGGCGGCCGCCACGATCTGCACCAGCGGGATCAGGACCGCCTGATAGGGCAGGTACAGGGCGATGGCCAGCAGCACGAACAGCGTCCGGGTGATGGGCCACCGGAACCGGGCCAGGAAGTATCCGCCCAGCCCTCCGATGAACACCGCCAGGGCGGTGACGGTGGCCGCGATCACGGTGGAGTTCACCAGCGACGGCCACACGAGCCGCAGGGCGGTGGCGTAGTTGGCCACCTGCCAGCTGCCCCCGGGTACCAGGTACTGGCGCTGGGTGATCTCCAGGGGCGTCTTCAGCGACGTGACCACCATCACGTACACCGGGAGCAGGTAGGCGACCGACAGGGCCGCCACCGTGATGGCCACCAGCGCCCGCAGGGGAAGATCCCGCCGCCTCATTCAAACCACCGCTGCAACGCGTACACGGTGTAGGGGATGATGATGAGGAAGGCCAGGGCGAAAATCACCACCGCCAGCCCCGCGCCCAGGGCCACCAGGTGCTGCTGGAACGTGGCGATGAACTGAAACAGGGCCAGCACGTCGGTGGCGTAGCCCGGGCCGCCGAACGTGACCACGTAGACGATGTCGAAGACCTTCAGGGCCGAGATCAGCAGCAGCGACACCACGATGAGGATGCCGCCCCGAATGTTGGGCAGGACGACCGCCGTGAGGATGCGCAGCCGGCCCGCGCCGTCCAGCATCGCCGACTCCACCATCTCCTGCAACTCCACGCTACGCAGCGATGCCTGCAGGATGAGCACCGTCAGGCCCAGGTACTGCCAGACAAAGATCACGATCAGCCAGTAGGTGGCGGTGGCCGGATCGGTGGTGTATCCACCCGCCAGGCGGTCCAGCCCCACGCTGCGCAGCAGCGTATTGAGGACCCCCCGGTCGGGCTGGTACATCCACGACCAGATGGTCCCCGTGACCACGAACGACATGGCCGCGGGGTAGAGGATCAGCGTCCGCAGGTAGGCCTCCAGCCCCCGCGCGGGCCCGATCTCCAGCAGGTAGGCCACGGCCAGGCCCACCGCCACCGTGGGGGCCACGCCCAGGGTCAGCCAGCGCAGGTTGTTGCCCACGTCCACCCAGAACCGGTCCAGGCTGACCATGAGCCGGTACCACCGCAGCCCGGCAAATCCGTACCGGGGCGCGGTGCCCTGCCAGTCGGACACCGACACGTAAAACGTCCACGCCAGCATCGCGTAGAGGATCACCAGGAACACCAGCAGGGGCAGGGCAAACGGCGCCGCCTCGGCCACGCGGCGTCGCGAGACGGGCGAGGGGAGGGCGGGCACGGGCACAGATCCGGCGGGGCGTGACTGGGGGACGACGCGGGGGCGGCGCGGGCCCCCGCCCTGCGGGACCCGCGCCGCCCCCGTCAGCCTACGGCCACCGGTACCAGGCAGCTCCGTCCCTGACGTTGTAGGTCGTGAACAGCTCAGCCACCCGCCGCACGGTGGCCGAGACATCCGGCTTGGCGGTAAACGCCGCCGCCACGTCCCAGTAGGCCTGGGTGAAGCTGAAGGGCGCGATGCTGCCGTGCTGGTCCAGGATCAGCTTGCCCGGGTTGGCGCGCACGAAGGTCTGCAGCTCCTGCCGGATGGGGTCGGGGAACCGGGACGGCTCGATGTCCAGCCGCGCGAACAACCCGCCCTGGGTGACGTCGGTGGGGACCTGCAGCTCAGGCGACGCCACCACCCGCAGCCAGTCCCGGGTGGTGCGCGGGTGCGGCGCCCCCTTGGCCAGGCCGTAGGTGTCCGGGTGGAAGAGCAGGATGCGGTCGGGCTTCTGGGGGAAGGTCACCGCGCCGAAGTCCCGCCCCGGCTCCCACCCGCGGCTCTTGAAGTACCCGATGGCCCAGGTGCCCATCAGGACCATCGCCGAATCCCCCGAGACCACCAGGCCGCAGGACTCGTCCCAGGTCAGGCCGGCGTGGAAGGGGTAGATGTACGGGGCCAGCTGCGCCAGCCTCTCCAGGGCCCGCCGGTACGTCGGGTCGGTGGCTACGTCCACCTCGCCCTTGTACAGCCGGACGTAGTACTCGGGCCCGCCTTCCTCCAGGAGGATGCTGTCCAGGACGAACGCCGCCTCCCACTTCTCCTTGGTGCCCAGGGCCAGGGGCGCCATGCGCGGGCGGGCCGCCTTGATGGCCCGGGCCACCGCCAGCAGCTCGTCCACGGTAGTGGGGGGCGTCAGCCTGAGTTCGTCAAAAAGCTTCTTGTTGTAGTACAGGATGTTCTGGATGTGCATGTTCAGCGGCACCACGTAGGGGTGTCCGTCGATGGTCACGGCGCCCAGCAGCGGCTTGGGGATGGCATCGGCGTAGTTGAGCTCGGCGTAGAGGTCATCCAGGGGCGTCAGGTAGCCTCCGTCCACGTAGGACTTCAGCTCGGCCCCGCCCAGGGTCTGCCACGTGTCGGGCGGGATCCCCGCCGACAGCCGGGCCTGGAGGACCACCCGATGGCTGACCCCTCCGCCGCCGGCCACGGGGTTTTCCACCACCTGGATGTCGGGGTACTTCTCCCGCAGCGCCTGGAACATGGCGTCGGCGGCCTCCCGTTCGCCCCCGGCCGTCCACCAGTGGAAGATCTCCAGCTTGCGCTCTTCCGGCGCAGGCGCGGCCGCCCGCCGCTGGCCCGCCCAGTAGCCCGCGCCGCCGGCCACCAGGGCGGCGACAATCACCGCCACAACGACCGGCCCCCACGGAGCCCGCGATGCCCCGTTGCTCACGGATCTCACCTCCGGCACCGGACGCACTCGATCCCCCACAGAGAGAGATCGGGGATCACCTGTGCCTTCGGTGCGGGCCCAGGATTCCCTCCCCCACACCCGGACGGGCGTGGAGTCCTATGACGCCAGGCTCCTGTGCACCACCACCAGGCCGTCGGGGCACCAGGGGTGCGGGCTCCACCGCGCCGCGAACGCCAGGAGCGCGGGATCGGGGGTGAACGCCACCAGGCGCGCCGGGCGGGCCCGCTCCACCACCCGGCCCACCGCCGCCTGCTGCCCGTCGGGCGGGCCCTCCACCCACGACAGGACCGCCACATCCCCCCGGCGGGCGTACACCGCCACCGCCGCCTCCGCCCCCTCCGGACGCCGCGCCACCACCACCCGGCCGTCGCGGGCCAGCCCGCGCACGAGCTCGGGCACCAGCCGGCGGAACCGCCACCCCAGGGGAATCAGACCCGCCCAGGCCGCCAGCACGCGGCTGCTGCCCGCCAGCCGCATCACGTCGGCCGCACCCGCGGGGGGGAGGACCTCCGCCGTCAGGTCCGGGGGCAGGCCGGAGGCCGGCGCGGACACCACCGCGCAGCGCGCCAGGGGGCGGTAGCCCGCCCGCTCGACCACGGCGCGGGCGGCGTGCGCGTGAGAGGGGACTCCGGCGCGCATCGCGGCGGCGCCGTAGCGCCGCGCCACCGCCTCCGCCTCCTGGATCAGGCGGGAGCCGATGCCGCGGCCCCGGGCCTGCGGATCCACCCGGAGATTTTCCATCCATGCCTCGGCGCGGCCGACCATGCTGACATGGATGCCCCCGACCACCCGTCCGTCGTCGACGGCCACCAGTTCGGCCCCGGGTTCCTCACTCCACGCCTGCCACTCCTCCGGAGCGGCCTCCGTCCCCCCGACCACACGGGGCAGAGGGACCACCGAGGGGTCTGCCAGTCGGACGGTTACGGGCACGGGCGGACAGATGGGGGCGAAGAGACGGCGCCGGCATCCGCCGGTGCCATCACGGACGCGCGTCTGACTCCGCCAGGCGGCGGAGGTCGGCCAGCAGGGCGGCCTCGGCCAGCAGGACGAACACCAGCAAGGACAGACGCACAAACGCCTGGCGCACACGCGCCGGGAGCCCGCGGGCTTCCATCAGGCCCACCACCACGTGGCCGCCGTCCAGCGGGTACACCGGAAGAAGATTCATCAGGCCCAGCCCCAGGTTCACCGCCCCGGCAACGCGGCCCACCGCACCCGCTCCGTGCCGGGCAGCCCCCGCCAGCGCCGCGAGCGCGCCCACCACCCCGCTGATCTCCAGGGGGCGCGAGCCCGTCCGGGCGGGAGCCGGGTGCCCCCGCAGACCCAGGAGCAGCGCCAGGCCCGCCGCTACGTTGGCCAGGGGGCCTGCCAGGAGCACGGGGATCCGCCGGCGCACCGGCAGGGTCTCCGTGTCCACGGCGGCATAGCCTCCTACCGGCAGCACCCGCAGGACCACGGGAATGCCCCGCAGGGCACCCCGCAGCAGCGGCGGGCCGAACCCCACGCCCACCTCCCGCACCCGGCCCCCCAGGCGCAGCGCCGCCCAGGCGTGGGCCAGCTCGTGCAGGGCCACGGTGGCGCCGATCACGCCCGCGGCCGCCAGGCTGCGACGCAGCGAGGACCGCCGCATGTCAGTCCCGGGCGGGGATGCGCGCCACGGCGGCGAGGGTTTCGCCCTCGCCCAGCTTCAGCACCCGGACGCCCTGGGCGTGGCGGCCCAGCACCGGAACCTGGGAGACGGGAATCCGGTTGAACACCCCGCCGGTGGTCCCCAGCAGGATCTCGTCGTCGTCGTCCACCGCCCGCACCCCGACCACCGGACCGGTCCGGGCCGTGACCTTGATGTTGATGACGCCCAGGCCCCCGCGGCTCTTCAGGGGGTAGTGGCCCACGGGCGTGCGCTTGCCGAGCCCCTGCTCGGTAACCGTGAGCAGGGTGCGGCCCTCGCGGGCGTCGGCCACGCCCACCACCTCATCCCCCTCCCGCAACCGGATGCCCCGCACCCCCCGGGCCGAGCGGCCCATCTCCCGCACCTGCCCCGCCCGGAAGCGGATGGCCCGCCCCTGGCGGGTGGCCAGGACGATGTGGGTGTCCTTGCCGATCAGCTTCACGTCCACCAGGCTGTCGCCCCGGTCCAGGGTGATGGCGAAAATCCCGGCCCGCTTGGCATTGATGAACTCCATCAGCCCGGTGCGCTTGACCACGCCCCGGCGGGTCACCATGAACACGCTGCCCTCGTCCTCGAAGGACCGCAGGGCAATCATGGCGTTGATGCGCTCGCCCCCGGCCAGCGCCAGCAGGTTCACCAGCGCCGTGCCGCGGGCCGTGCGGCCCGCTTCGGGGACCTCGTGGGCTTTCATCCGGTAGACCTTCCCCCGGTCGCTGAAGAGCAGCAGGAAGGCGTGGTTGGTGGTGGTCAGCACCTGCTGCACGTAGTCCTCTTCCCGGGTGGGGGCGCCCAGCACCCCCCGGGTGCCCCGGCGCTGCAGCCGGTAGGTCTCCAGGGGCTGGCGCTTGATGTAGTTCTGGTGGGTCAGGCTGATGACCACGTCGGCGTCGGGAATCAGGTCTTCGGCCTCGAACTCCTCGGCCTCCTTGCTGGTGATGCGCGTGCGGCGCGGGTCGGCGTATTTCTCCTTGATCTCCAGCAGCTCCGTACGGATGGCGGCCATGATCAGGCGCGGCCGCGGGGTGTCGGCGTCCTTCAGCATCTCCCGGTACCGGGCGATGTCCTTGACCAGCTGGGCGTGCTCCTGGTCAATTTTCTCCCGCTCCAGCTGGGTGAGCCGCTGCAACCGCATGTCCAGGATCGCGTCGGCCTGCCGCTCGCTGAGCCGGAACTTCGCCATCAGCCCCCGCCGGGCCGCGGGAACGTCGGGGGCCTTGCGGATCAGGGCGATGACCGCGTCCAGGTGGCGGAGGGCCACCTTCAGCCCCTCCAGGATGTGGGCCCGCTCTTCCGCCCGCGCCAGCTCGAACCGGGTCCGCCGGATGACCACCGCGCGGCGGTGGCGCAGGAAGTGCTCCAGCATCTCCCGCAGGGTGAGGGTGCGGGGCACCCCGTCCACCAGGGCCAGCAGGTTGGCCCCGAAGGTGGTCTGCATCTGGGTGTGCTTGTACAGCTGGTTGCGCACGATCTGGGGGTTGCTGTCCCGGCGCAGCTCCACCACGATGCGCATCCCGGACCGGTCCGACTCGTCCCGCAGGTCCGACACCCCCACCAGCTTCTTGGCCCGCACCAGGTCGGCGATCCGCTGGATGAGGGCCGCTTTGTTGACCATGAAGGGCAGTTCGGTGATCACCACCGCCGTGCGCCCGCCCCGCAGCTCCTCGATCTCCGCCTTGGCGCGCACGGTGATGCTGCCCCGGCCGGTGGTGTAGGCTGCCCGGATCCCGTCCCGGCCCAGGATGATGCCGCCGGTGGGGAAGTCGGGACCCTTGATGATCCGGAAGAGGTCGTCGTCGCTGATCTTGGGCGTATCGATGAGGGCCACCAGGCCGTCCACCAGCTCCCCCAGGTTGTGGGGGGGGATGCTGCTGGCCATGCCCACGGCGATGCCCGCGGCCCCGTTCATGAGCAGGTTGGGAATCCGGGCGGGCAGGACCACCGGCTCGCGCTCGAACTCGTCGTAGTTGGGGGCGAAGTCCACCGTGTCCTTGTCGATGTCGGCCAGCAGCTCCAGGGCCAGCGGCGTGAGGCGGCACTCGGTGTAGCGCATGGCCGCCGGCGGGTCGCCGTCCACGCTGCCGAAGTTCCCCTGGCCATCCACCAGAGGGTAGCGGAACGACCACGGCTGGGCCATGCGCACCAGCGCTTCGTAAATGGGCGCGTCGCCGTGGGGGTGGTACTTCTTCATGACGTCGCCCACCACCGCCGCGGACTTGCGGTAGGGACGGTCGGGGCGCAGCCCGGCCTCCAGCATTCCGTAGAGGATGCGCCGCTGGACCGGCTTCAGACCGTCCCGCACGTCGGGCAGGGCCCGGCTGACGATCACCGACATGGCGTAGTCGAGGTAGGAGGTCTTCATCTCCTCCTCGATGGGCTTGGGGACGATCCGGGTCTCGTCGGCGAGAGCCATGGGGTCTCCTTGCGGCAGGACCGTGGGGCCGGGCCCCTCCGGTTCAGATGTCCAGGTTGCGCACCTCCCGGGCGTACCGCACGATGAACTCGCGCCGGGGCTCCACGTCTTCTCCCATGAGCTTGCTGAAGATCTCGTCGGCGGCGGCCGCGTCCTCCACCTCCACCCGCAGGAGGGTCCGGGTCGCCGGGTTCATGGTGGTCTCCCACAGCTGCTCGGGGTTCATCTCCCCCAGCCCCTTGTAGCGCTGCACCTCGGGGCGCAGGCCGCGGCGCTCGAACTCCTTGACCACCACCTGCCGCTCCTCGTCCGAGTAGGCGTAGCGCCGCTCCTTCCCGGCCCGGATCAGGTACAGGGGAGGCTGGGCGATGTAGACCTTGCCGTGCTCGATCAGCGGGCGCATGTACCGGTAAAAGAAGGTGAGCAGCAGGGTGCGGATGTGGTTGCCGTCCACGTCGGCGTCGCACATGATGATGACCCGGTCGTAGCGGCGCTCCTCGAACTTGAACTGGTCCCCGAACCCGGTCCCCAGGGCGGTGATGATGGCCCGGATCTCCTCGTGGGAGACCATCCGATCCTGCCGGGCCTTTTCCACATTGAGGATCTTGCCCTGGATGGGCAGGATGGCCTGGAACTGGCGGTCGCGCCCCTGCTTGGCGGAGCCGCCGGCGCTCTCGCCCTCCACGATGAAGATCTCGCTGCGCTCGGGGTCGCGCTCCACGCAATCGGCCAGCTTGCCGGGCAGCGGCGAGACCTCCAGGGCGCTCTTGCGCCGCACCAGCTCCCGGGCCTGCTTGGCCGCCTCCCGGGCCCGCGCCGCCGTCAGGGCCTTGGAGACGATCCGCCGGGCGTCCGCGGGGTGGGTCTCCAGCCACTCGGCCAGCCAGTCCCCGAACACGGACTCCACCAGGCCCTTGATCTCGGTGTTGCCCAGCTTGGTCTTGGTCTGACCCTCAAACTGGGGCTCGGGCAGCTTGAGGCTGAGGACCGCCGTCAGCCCCTCCCGCACGTCGTCGCCCGCCAGGGTGGGGTCGCCGTTGCGCAGGGCACCCGTCCGGCGGGCGTAGTCGTTGATCGCCCGGGTCAGGGCCGACCGGAACCCCGCCAGGTGGGTCCCCCCCTCGGTGGTGGGGATGGTGTTGACGTAGGTGAGCATGTGCTCCAGGTAGGTGTCGGTGTACTGCAGGGCGCACTCGATCTCCACCCCGTCCCGCTCCTTGAGCATGTGCAGGACCGGCGTGAGGGCCTCCCGGGAGCGGTTCAGGGTGGCCACCAGCTCGGCGATCCCGCCCGCGTGGCGGAAGACCTTCTCCTGCCCGGTGCGCTCGTCCCGCAGGGTGATCTGCAGGCCCTTGGTCAGATAGGCGATGTCGTCCAGCCGCCGGGCGATGGTGGCCGCGTCGAACTCGGTCGCCGTCATCACCGTGGGGTCGGGCTTGAAGGTCACCCGGGTTCCGGTCCGCCGGGTGCTGCCGACCGCCTGCAGGGGGGTGGTCTTGCGCCCGCGGGCAAAGCGCTGCTTCCAGGCCTTGCCGTCGCGCCACACCTCCACCTCCAGCCACTCGGAGAGGGCGTTCACCACCGAGACTCCCACCCCGTGCAGGCCGCCGCTGATCCGGTACCCGCCGCCCCCGAACTTGCCACCCGCGTGCAGGGTTGTGAGCACGACCTCCACCGCGGGGCGGCCGATCTTTGGGATGGGGTCCACGGGGATGCCAGCGCCGTTGTCGATCACCGACGCGCTGCCGTCGGCGTGCAGGATCACCGCGATCTCGGTGCACCGGCCCGCCAGGGCCTCGTCGACGGCGTTGTCCACGACCTCATACAGCAGGTGGTGCAGGCCGTCGGGGCCCGTGCTGCCGATGTACATGGCCGGGCGCTTGCGGACGCCCTCCAGCCCCTCCAGGACCTGGATCTGCTCGGCGGTATAGGGCGTGGACGATGGGTTGGTCGGCATGGTCGTCTCCGTCCGGGAGAGAGGCCCCGGGCCGGGGCCCGTCAACAAAGCGGGAGGGGCCTCCGACCTCCGGTGCCCCTCCCTGGCCCGATGCTCTCTACGAGCACGTTTTATCCTATCACGGCCGCAAAACCCCCGTCAACGCAGGCCCGGCGCGGCCGTCCCTCGCCCCAGGGTTTCCAGGCGCCGCCTGACCGCCTCCACGGACAGGGAGCAGGCCACGGCCCGCGTCCGGGTCACCACCACCGACCTGCACGGGCCGGCTGCCCCTCCCCCGGCACCCTCCAGACGGTCCAGCAGGGGCCCGTTGAGCGGCGACGACCGCAGGGTGCGGATATCCAGGACGGCCACCACATCGTCCGCCCGCACCACCGCATCCTGCCCCAACGACACGTATGCCTTCACTCTCTCCCCCGCCCTCCGGCGCCCTCCCTCCGGCCGATCCGCACCCGCATCTCCTCCAGGACGGGACCTCCCAGGTGGCGGTTGAGCCCGGCCAGCAGCCCGGACCGGCGGGCCGTCAGCTCCTGCACCCACCCGGCTTCGTCCACCTCCACCAGGAGCGTGCGTCCGCGGATGCCCACCGGGCGGCTGTGGGCCGCCGCTTCGCCGCCCACCACCTCCGCCCACGCCTGCTGGACCAGGGCCTCCCAGGCGGCGCGCTCCACACCCAGGGCGGATGCCGCATTGAGCAGGATCGTCCTAAGGGAGGTGAGCTGGCTGCGCCTCAACGGTGCCGCCCTCCACAACGTACACCGCCGCCCCACCGATCCCGCCGGCCGCCTGCGGCGTGGTCGCCGTCAGCAGGACCTGCGCCCCCTCCACCGCCGCCAGCAGCCGCTCCCGACGCGGCTCGTCCAGGACCTGCAGCACGTCGTCCAGCAGCAGCACCGGGTCTTCGCCTGTCTCCTCCCGCAGGATCCGGTGCTCGGCCAGCCGCAGGGCCACCACCGCCGCCCACTGCTGCCCCCGCGAGCCAAAGGAGCCCAGCAGCCGCCCGCCCACCTCCAGGGACACTTCGTCCCGGTGGGGACCCACCAGGGTCTGTCCCCGGGCCCGCTCGGCCGCCCGCCGCGCCGCCATGGCGCGCCGGGCGGCCGCCACCATCTCCGCCTCGCCACTCCCCGCCAGATCCGGACGGTAGGAGACCTGCAGCGCGGCCTGTTCGCCCGTCAGGTCGCCATAGGCGCGCGCGGCCGCGCGCGCCAGCCGGGACGCCAGTTCCCGGCGCCGGGAGGTCACGGCTGCCCCCAGGGTGGCCACCTGCTCGTCCCAGGGTTCCAGGGCCACCGGCGCGGCGCCCGTCCGGAGCAGGCGGTTGCGCTGGACCACCGCCCGCACGTACCGCTGGCTCAGGTCGAAGTACGCGGGGCTCACCTGAACCAGCACGCGGTCGATCAGGCGCCGCCGCAGGACGGGCGGGCCGATGACGACCTGGATGTCGTCGGGGGACACCAGGACGCAGGGCATCCGCCCCAGCAGGTCGGACCGGCGCCCCGGCACACCGTTGACGCGGATCTCCTTCCACAACCGTCCCGCCGCCGGCGACGCCGCATCCCGGCGCAACAGGACGTCGACCTCGACGGGCCGCCCGCCCTGCACGCCGCTCACCTGCACCCGCGCCCAGCTCTCTCCTGCGGCAATCACCTCCGCATCCTGGCGGGCGCGGTGGGACCGCCCCGTGGCGGCCATCCCCACCGCCTCCAGCAGCGACGTCTTGCCCTGGGCGCTGCGGCCCACGAACACATTGGCCCCGAAGGACAGCGCCACATCGGTCCGGCGGTGGTTGCGGAAGTTAACCGCCCGCAGCCGCGCGAGCCTCACCCGCCTCCTCCCGACGAACTTCCAGGACGTGGGGGCCCACCTCGACCACGTCGCCCGGTCGTATCTGTCTCGCCCGGCGCCGTTCTATGACCCCGTTCACCTTCACCAGGCCGCGGCGGATCATCTCCTTGGCCTGCCCTCCGGTGGCGGCCACCCGCGCCCACTTCAACAGCGCCCCCAGGGTGATGGTGTCCGTGTGAATGATCACCGCCCGTCGCACGGCCATCCGGGAGCGGCGGGCTACCCGTACACGCGCACCGGGGCCAGGACGTACACGTAGTCGCCGTGGTGGGTCGGCCGGATCACCCCCGGGCTGAGGGAACCGGTGAGCTCCACGGAAACCTCGTCGGCCTCGATGGCGTTCAGGCAATCCAGCAGGTAGCGGGCATTGAAGGCGGCCTCGACCACCTCGCCCTCCGCCTCCACCTCCACCTCCTCCCGGGCACGGCCGACCTCGGGCGTATTGGAGGTGATGGTGAGCGTACGGCCCCGGGCCGCCAGACGCACCACGTTGGCCGAGTCCCGGGCCGTGATGGCTGCCCGGCGCACCGCCCGCAGCAGGCGCTCGGTGCGCGCGCGGATCCGCTGCTTGACGGCCTGGGCCTCCGGGATCACTTTCTCGTAGTTGGGGAACTGCCCGCTGATGATCCGCGAGAAGACCCGCAGGCCGGGGACAGAGAAGATCACCTGCGTATCCGCCAGCGCGATCTGCACCTCCGCTTCGACCCCGGCCAGCGCCCTGGACAGTTCCTGCAGCGCCTTGCCCGGGACGATGACCCCCACCTTCTGCCGGGCCGGGCGCTCCAATACCGTCCTGCGCAACGCCAGGCGCCCGCCATCGGTGGCCACACACCGCCCTTCCTCGCCGTCAAAGACCATGTACACCCCCGTCAGAAACGGACGGGTTTCATCCGTGGAGACCGCAAAGATCGTCTGGGAGATCATGGTGCGCAGGATCCCCGCGTCAACGGAAGCGACGGGATCTCCGTCCACTCGGGGAAGGGTGGGGAAATCGGCCGGCGGCAGCCCGAGGATTTCAAATTCGCTGGCCTCGCAGGTGATCCGGCACTGAGGCGTCCCTTCCTCCGCCCGGATCTCCACAGTTGACGCCGGCAACTGCCCCACGATCTCCGCCAGCAACCGCGCCGGCGCCGTTGCCTGACCGCCGTGTCTGACCTCTGCGCCCATCTCCGCCTGGATCGCCAGTTCCAGATCCGTGGCGGTCATCCGCAGCCGTTCGTGGCCCGTTTCCAGCAGAACATATCCCAGAATGGGCATTGTCGTCCGGGCAGACACCGCACGGCTGACCAGGCCGACGGTTTTTGCCAGCGCTGTCTGCGCACAGGCTACCCACATGAGGAGTCCTCCTAGTTATAATTATTATTTAACTTCATCGTCATCGTCGTAAGGGTGTGGATTGTGTGGATAGTGCCTCAACCGCGTTCACGATACCAGCAGCGGAGGTCGGGGACAACCTGTGCGAAAAGGGGCGGCGGATATCCACATGGGAGGGATGGGAAGACACGGTCAGCCGGTTATCCGCAGGGTGTCGATGAGTTTGCGCAGCGTGGCGGCAAAATAAGGGTCGCGGGAAAGGACGGCTTTGACCCGCTCGCAGGCGTGCATCACCGTGGTATGGTCGCGGCCGCCGAACTCCTCGCCGATGCGCGGCAAGGATGCGTCGGTGAGTTCGCGGGCCAGATACATGGCCACCTGCCGGGGGAAGGCAATGCCCTTGGTCCGCCGTTTGGCCCGCATCTCTTCGACCCGCAGGCCGAAGTGTTCGGCGACGACCTTCTGGATCAGCGGGATGGTGACGACGCGGGGAGCGGTGGCCGGGAGCAGCTCTTTGAGGATCTCGGCGGCCAGGTCCACGGTCATGGGGGCGCGGGTCAGGGTGGCGTAGGCGACCACGCGTACGAGCGCGCCTTCCAGCTCGCGGATGTTGGACTGGATGCGCTGGGCGATGTATTCGGCGACCTCGTCGGGAACGTTCATGCCGTCCAGCTCGGCTTTCTTGCGCAGAATGGCGATGCGGGTCTCCAGGTCGGGAGGCTGGATGTCGGCGATCAGACCCCACTCAAAGCGCGAGCGCAGCCGGTCTTCGAGGGTGGGGATTTCCTTGGGTGGCCGGTCGCTGGTGATGATGATCTGGCGGCTGGCCTCGTGGAGCGTGTTGAACGTGTGGAAGAACTCTTCCTGGGTGCGTTCCTTGCCGGCGAGGAACTGGATGTCGTCGATGAGGAGCACGTCGACGTTGCGGTACTTGGTCCGGAATTCCAGGGTGCGGTCGTCGCGGATGGCGTTGATCAGCTCGTTGGTGAACTTCTCGCTGCTGATGTAAGCCACCCGGGTCAGGTGGTGCCTGTGGATGACGTGGTGGCCGATGGCCTGCAGCAGGTGCGTCTTGCCCAGGCCCACGCCCCCGTAGATGAACAGGGGGTTGTATGCCCGGGCGGGGGCCTCGGCGACGGCCATGGCCGCGGCGTGGGCGAAGCGGTTCCCCGAGCCGATCACGAAAGTGTCGAAGGTGTACTTGGGCGACAGGGGAAGGCCCTCCGGCATCCGCGGCGCGGAGGCCGGTGGAGCCGCCGGGGGAGGGGTCGTCTCGGCCACCGTGAGGTGGACGGACACCGGTCGGGCCAGGACCTCCTGCAGGGCGGTGTGGATGAGGCCTGAGAAGCGGGATTCCACCCACTCCTTGGCCAGGCGGGTAGGGACGGAGAACACGAAGGTGTCGTCGGTCAGGGCCACGGGGACCATGGCCTTGACGAACGACTCGTAACTGGGCTTGCTCAGCCGGCCCTCGATGCGCCGGAGGGCGGCCTGCCACACGCCCGCTGCGGATGAGGTGTCGACGGCCATCGCATACCTCCCCCGAAGTGTCGGCGCCGCAGGGCGTCTCAGGCGGAGAAGACGGCGCCCAGCGCGGCGATGCCTTCCTCGGTCAGCGTGCGGCGCCCGGCGGACTTGTTGTCCACCAGGCGGCGACGTTCCAGCATCCGGAGCTCCCGGTAGGCCGTGCTCTGGCTGACGCCGAGCTCCTTGGCGACTGCCGACGGACCGGCGGACCCCAGCTCGGCGATCAGGAGCAGGACCTTCTTCTGCCGGGGGCTGAGGTCAGGGCCGCGGGCGGGCGCGTCAGGCTCCCGCGCCGGCACCCGGGCACCTTCGGGGTGCGCCGTCAGGGTGACCACCGTCCCCGCGCCCAGGTTGTCGTCGATGGTGAGGGTTCCGCCCAGCAGGGCCATCTGCTCCCGGGCCAGCGGCAGGCCGGCTCCCACGCCGCGGATCAGGCGGCGGAGGTCGGCGGTGGCGGTGGTGAATCCGGGCTGTAATGCTCGCTCCTTGTCGGCGATCCCGGGGCCCCGGTCGGAGACCCGGATCGTGTTGCCGGAGTCCAGGATGCTGATCACGGCGTCCTGGAAACGCGCGTGCGCCAGATTCTCGACGACCTCCCGCACGGCCACCAGCGGGATCCGACCGCCCAGGTCCCGGGCCAGGGTGTAGGCGCGGGACGCCGCCTCGCTGACCAGTTCCTCGACATCTTGCGCGCGCACCACCAGCACCCGGGGTGCCGCCAGCGGAGAGTCGTACACGGCCACGCGAATCTCCGGCAGGCCGCTGTCGCGCGGACCGGCGGTGTCCACCGTCGCTTGCGCCGCCTCCGGCACGGGGGTCATCCCGCCGGGGCGTCCGGGGGCGCGGCGGCCGGAGGCCGCAGGCCACGCGATGTCTGTGATGGAGACGAACTCCGGTGTTGGCCGAAGGAAGGAGAAGTCCTACCGCCGCCTCCGCCGGGCATGGAGATTTCACGAGAGCCGGTGACCATGCGCCCGATGACCACGCTTGTGGACTTGACGTCCGGGAAGCATCGCGGATTTCTCGCCCCGGCCTCATCTGTCCTGCCGAACATGGGTGTGGCCCGCCCCTCCAGACGGCACGTCTGACGCGGCCGCCAAGCGATGTCCACAGGGAGTGCCGATGCTGTGGATATCCGGGAAGGGCGCGCGCGGAGCGGGTGACAAACCGGGCGGGAGCCACCCGGGAGGGGAGGCAGGCGGGGCCCGCCTCTGGGAAAATTGTGGACAACACCCCCCGTTGTCCCCAGGTTACGCACAGCACGGTCATGGGCCCGCCGTTGTTGGGGGGATGGAGAACGTGCTATAGTGGCCACCGCCCCCGACCGCGCGGACGCGCTGGGGGTGAAACGGTGGCCGTCTACGGAGGTGCGGGGTGAAGCGGACCTACCAGCCACGGGTGCGCAAGAGGAAAAGGACACACGGATTCCGGGCGCGCATGCGGACACCCGGGGGCCGCAACGTCCTGCGCCGGCGGCGCGCCAAGGGCCGGTGGACGCTCGTTCCGCGCTAGGGCCTGCGTGAGGCGGGCTGCAGTCCGGAAGGCCTTTTTAGGCCGCGTGGTATCCGGGGCGTTTCCCGACCCCCCGCCGGATGTGGAGACCCCGCAGAATTCCCCGGCCGCAGACGCCGCCCCGGC
>JAVHLZ010000002.1:0-33066 GCA_031081675.1 Armatimonadota bacterium | reverse complement strand
GCCCCGGCTTGGATCCCTGCGGGGGCGCGCCGAGTTCGAGAAGGTCTACCGGGAGGGCCGCCGGACGGGGGGTACGGACGTGAGCGTGGTGGTGCGGCCAGGCGGGCACTCGGGGGTGCGCGTGGGTATCGCCGTGGGCCGGTCGGCGGGGGGAGCCGTGCGGCGCAATCGCCTGAGGAGACGGGTGCGGGAGGCCCTCCGGCGGCTGGCGGGCCGGATGCGATCCGGATACGATGTGGTGGTGGTGGCTCGCCCGCCGGCAGACCGGCGGCCGTTCCCGCAGTTGGTGAGCGTCCTGGGCAGGCTGTTGGCGCAGGCCGGAGTGGTGGATGCTGACGGCGGGCCCGACAGGTGAGGGGACGTGACCCGGCTGGTGTTGCTACTGATCCGCGCCTACCAGAGGCTGATCTCTCCCCTGCTCCCGCCCAGGTGCCGGTTCTACCCGTCCTGCTCGGCGTATGCCGCCGAGGCCGTTGCGCGGTACGGCGCGTGGAGGGGAGGGGTCCTGGCCCTGCGCCGCCTGCTGCGCTGCCACCCGTGGCATCCCGGCGGGTACGACCCCGTCCCGTGAGCGCGCGGACACTCGCAGGCGAAAGGACAACGCCCCCATGCTGACCCCCATTGCCGACGCCCTGGTCGCCCTGCTGAACGTCTTTCACGGGTGGACGGGAAGCTACGGGTGGTCCGTCATCCTGCTCACCCTGGCCATCAAGCTCGCCCTGCACCCGCTGACCCGCAAGCAGTTGCGCTCCATGAAGGCCATGCAGGCCCTGGGTCCGCAGATGCAGGCGCTGCGGGAGAAGTACCGGGACAACCCGCAGCAGATGAACATCGAGATCATGAATCTGTACCGGTCCCACGGGGTCAACCCGCTGGCCGGCTGCCTGCCGATGCTGGTCCAGCTGCCGGTCCTGTGGGCCCTGTTCATCGCCCTGAGGCGGCAGGGATTGTTTGGCGGGGAGACGTTCCTGGGAGCGGCCCTGGACAGGGTTCCCACCTTTGCCGCCATCCGGGAGAGCCCGATCCTCGCGATCTACCCCGTGCTGGTGGGGGCCTCCACCTACCTTCAGCAGAGGCTGACCGTCACCGACCCCCAGCAGGCGCGCATGTTTGTGTTCATGCCGGTCCTGGTCGCCTGGTTCGCGACCCAGGTCCAGGTCGGGCTCTCGCTGTACTGGATCGTCTCCACCCTCGCGTACGCCGTCGAGTACCTGCTCATCGTCGGGCGGCCGGGTACCGCGCCCTCTCCGCGCCCGGCCGCCGCGGTTCTCCCCCAGCGCCCCAGGGGGGTGAAGAAGAAGTGATGCAGGTGGAGGTCACCGGCCGGACGGTGGAAGAGGCTGTCGCCCGGGCCCTGGAGGAGCTGGGGGTGGAGAGGGAGGATGTGGAGGTCGAGGTCCTCGACCCCGGTACCCGAGGGATGCTGGGGCTGGGGGCGAGGGACGCCCGGGTCCGGGTGGCGGTCAAGCCCTCCCCGGCAGCCGTGGCCCACCAGATGATGGCGCGGCTGATGGACTATCTGGGGGTGGCGGGCACGGTGAGGGCCAGGGAGCAGGACGGCGGCGTGATGGTCACGGTGGACGGGGAGCACCTGGGAGCGCTGATCGGGCGGCGGGGGACGACGCTGGAGGCGGTCCAGCTCCTCCTGGGCCTGATGGTGAGCCGCAGGGTGCGGTCTCCTGTCCGGGTCACCGTGGACGCGGGAGGATACAGGGAGAGGAGGGTACAGGCGCTGCGGGAGCAGGCCCTGCGGGCCGCCGAGCGGGCGGTCAGGGAGGGTCGGGAAGTTGTCCTCGACCCCATGCCCGCTTCCGACCGGCGGGTGATCCACACCGCCCTCGCCGGGCATCCCGCCGTGACCACCGAAAGCCGCGGCGAGGGGGAGGCCCGTCGCGTGGTCGTCATTCCCCGAACGGACGCAGACGCTGCCTCCGCCACTGAATCCTGACAGCCCCCTCGGGCGCCGGATACGCGACCTGGCGGCCGCCGTCGGGGTGATTCTGGACGACGGCCAGCTCGCGCGCCTGGAACGCTACCTGGATCTTCTCGCAGCCTGGAGTCGCCGGGCGCGCCTGACCGCCGTCGCCGATCCCGCCGAGGCCGCGCGGGTTCACGTCGCCGACTCCCTGCTGTGCCTGCGCGCGGACATCCCCTTCCAGTCGGCCGTCGTGGACGTCGGCAGCGGGGCTGGTCTGCCGGGCATTCCCCTGCTGATCGCCCGGCCGGATCTGAGGGTGACATTGGTGGAGCCCTCGCGGAGGAAGGCGGCCTTCTTGGAGATGGTGTGTGCGGAGCTGGACCTGCCCGCCGAGGTCATCGCCGAACCCTCCGAGGCGGTCGGGCGGGATGCAACCCGGAGGGAAACGTTCGATGTGGCGGTGGCGCGGGCGGTGGCGCCTCTGCCCGTCCTGGCCGAGCTGCTTCTGCCTCTGATCCGTCCCGGGGGAAAGGCGGTCCTGCTTAAGGGCCCGGCGGCAGGCGAGGAGGTGGAGCGGTCCCGGAAGGCGCTGGAGGTGCTGGGAGGGGGAAAACCCACCCTCCTGGACGTCTCCATTCCCGGGGGCCCCCGGCGTGTCGTCGTCACCGTTCCCAAGGCCCGCCCGACCCCGGACACCTACCCACGCCGCCCGGGCGTGCCGCGGCGCCGTCCTCTGGCGTGAGGGGGTCCCGGCTGGTGGAGGGGGCTGTTCCGGAGGACCGCCAGGGGCGGTACCGAATGTGGGTGTGCAGATGGGACTGGTCGTCGCGGTGGCCAACCAGAAGGGGGGAGTGGGCAAGACCACCACTGCCGTCAACGTGGCGGCGGCTCTGGCTCTGGACGGGCTGCGCGTGCTGGTGGTGGACGCCGACCCCCAGGGGCACGCCACGGGCGGCCTGGGGATATCCCGGCCCCTGCCGGCGCCATCCCTGTACGACGTCCTGATCCACGGAGTGTCCCTGTCCTCTGCCCTCGTGCCCTCCCCCGTGAAGGGGGTGGATGTGGCGCCCTCCAGCCCGGACCTGGCCGGCGCCGAGGTGGAGATGGTGAGCCTGCCGTCACGCGAACTCCGCCTCCGGGATGCGCTGCGGCCCGTGCGGGAGTGGTACGAGTTCGTGTTCGTGGACTGTCCGCCCTCGCTGGGCCTGCTGACGGTCAACGCCCTCGTGGCCGCGGACGAGGTCATGGTTCCTCTTCAGTGCGAGTACTACGCGCTGGAGGGTCTGTCGCGCCTGGTGGAAACGGTGGGGCTGGTCCGCCGGCGCCTCCACCCGGAGTTGAGGGTGGGCGGGGTGGTGCTCACCATGTTTGACCCGCGAACCGCCCTCGCCAGCCAGGTGGCCGCCGAGGTCCGCCGCCACTTCCCCCGCGAGGTGTACCAGACCGTCATCCCCCGCAGCGTGCGCCTGGCGGAGGCGCCGTCGTTCGGCCAGCCGGTGGTCACCTACGCTCCCCAGTCCAGTGGGGCTCAGGCATACGTCAGCCTGGCCAGGGAGGTGCGCGCCCGTGCCGGAATCCCCGCTGCCGTCGCCTGAACCTCGCCGCCGGGCCTTGGGCCGCGGCTTGGGCGCCCTGATCCCCGGGGCTGACCTGCCCGACCGCCCTTCGGAGATCCCGCTGTCCAGGCTCTCCCCGGGCGCCTTTCAACCCCGGCAGGAGATTGACCCCCAGGAGCTGGCGGAGCTGGCGGAGTCCGTGCGCCGTCACGGGGTCCTGCAGCCCATCGTGGTTCGCCCCGTGGGGGACCGCTTCGAAGTGGTCGCGGGGGAACGCCGATGGCGGGCGGCGGAGGCGGCGGGCTTGCAGACCATCCCGGCCGTGATCAGGGAGCTGGACGACCGCCAGGCGGTGGAGGTGGCGCTGGTGGAAAACCTCCAGCGCCAGGATCTCTCCCCCCTGGAGAGGGCGCGGGCCTACCGCCGGCTGGTCGAGGAGTTCGGCCTGACGCAGGAACAGGTGGCCGAGCGCGTCGGCAAGAGCCAGCCGGCGGTGGCCAACACCCTGCGCCTCCTGCAGCTGCCGGCCCCCGTGCAGGCCAGCCTGGAGGCCGGCAGGATCAGCGAGGGGCACGCCCGAGCCATCCTGGGAGCGGGCAGTGCCCAGAGAATGCTGGCGGTGTGGGAGAAGGTGGAGCGGCGGGGCCTGTCCGTGCGCGAGACCGAGGCCCTGGTCCGGTCGTCTATTTCACGTGAAATGCGCCCGCGGCACCCGGCGCGATCCGACCCCCACCTGCGGGCTGTGGAGCAGGACCTGTCCAGACGGTACGGCACCGACGTCCGCGTGGTGGGGGGCACCCGACGGGGAAAGCTGGTCTTTGCCTATCGGTCGGAAGACGACCTCCAGAGGCTGCTGGACCTCCTGCTGGGCTGACGGTCGCCTGCCAGGGAGCCCGCGATGACCGCATGAACGAACATGTTCATCAGGGGTCATCTTCTCACAATCCGGGCATGCGGGGCGCCTGGGAGGGGTAGCCGGTGAGCGGTGACCCGCACCACCCGGGCGGTGGGCTGAGCCGGGACCAGGCGTGGGATCTGGTCTGCCGGTGGATCCAGAGCGCCAACCTGCGCAAGCACCTCCTGGCGGTGGAAGCGGCCATGCGGGAGTATGCGCGCCGGTTCGGGGAGGACGAAGACACCTGGGGCGTGGTGGGGCTGCTGCACGACCTGGATTACGAGCGCTGCCCGTCCCAGGAGGCCGGGCACCCGTTTGTGGGGGTGGAGGAGCTGCGCCGGCTGCAAGTGCCCGAGGAGTGGACGCGGGCCATTCTGTCCCACGCCGACTATTCGGGGGTGCCGCGCCGCACGCCGATGGAGAGGGCCCTGTACGCCGTCGACGAGCTGGTGGGGTTCATCATCGCGGTGGCGCTGGTCAAACCCGGGCGCAGCCTGGCCGAGGTCGACGTGGACTCGGTGAAGAGGAAGATGAAGGACAAGGCCTTCGCCCGGGGGGTGAACCGGGACGACGTGATCCGGGGGGCGGCCGAGCTGGGCGTGCCCCTGGACGAGCACATCGCCACGGTCCTGCGGGCGCTGCAGCGGGCGGCGCCCGCGCTGGGGCTGTAGCGGGAGGGGACCATGGATGTCCGCGGCGGGGCGGCGGGCGATATGCCCGCCGAGGAATTCCGGCGGGCCGCCCACCGGGTGGTGGACTGGATCGCCGACTACCTGGAGCGGGTGGGAGAGTATCCCGTCCTGGCGCGCACGGCGCCGGGCGAGATCGCCCGCGGGCTGCCGGCGGCGCCTCCGCGGCAGGGCGAGCCCGTCGATGCCATCCTGCGCGATGTGGACGAGGTGATCCTGCCGGGCATCACCCACTGGAACCACCCGGCGTTCTTCGGCTACTTCGCCATCACCGGGTCCGGGCCCGGCATTCTCGGGGAGATGCTGGCGGCCGCCCTCAACGTCAACGGAATGCTGTGGAAGACCTCCCCCGCGGCCACCGAGCTGGAGGAGGTGGCGCTGGGGTGGCTGCGGCAGATGGTGGGGCTGCCGGGCGAGTTCTTCGGCGTGATCATGGACACCGCGTCGGTGGCCAGCCTGTGCGCCATCGCCGCCGCCCGGGAGGCGGTGGCCGAGTACCCGGTGCGGCTGCGCGGCCTCGCCGGCGGGCCGCGCCTGCGCCTGTACACGTCCGAGCAGGCCCACTCCTCCGTCGAGAAGGCCGCCCTGGTCTTGGGCCTGGGACAGGACGGCGTGCGCAAGATCCCGACCGACAACGCCTTCCGCATGGACCCGCAGGCGCTGGCGGAGGCCGTTGCCGAGGACCGGCGGCAGGGGTGGCGCCCGTTCTGCGTGGCGGCCACCGTCGGCACCACGTCCACCACCAGCATCGACCCGGTGCCGGCCATCGCCGACGTCTGCGAGCGCGAGGGGTTGTGGCTGCACGTGGACGCGGCATACGCCGGGATGGCGGCGGTGGCCCCGGAGTACCGGTGGGTCCTGGATGGCTGCGCGCGGGCCGACTCGGTGGTGATCAACCCCCACAAGTGGTTGTTCGTGCCCATCGATTGCAGCGCGTTCTACTGCCGGCGCCCCGAGGTGCTGCGCCGGGCCTTCAGCCTGGTACCCGACTACCTGCGGACCCCCGAGCGCGATCGGGAGGGCGTCCGGGACCTGATGGACTACGGGATCCAGCTGGGCCGCCGCTTCCGGGGTCTGAAGCTGTGGATGGTCATCCGGTACTTCGGATCCGAGGGCGTCGCCTCGCGCATCCGGGATCACATCGCGCTGGCGCAGCGGTTCGCGGCGTGGGTGGATGCCCACCCGGACTTCGAGCGGATGGCGCCCGCGCCCCTGTCGGTGGTCTGCTTCCGCGCCCACCCGGCCGGGCTGCGCGGGCGGGTGGGCCCGGAAACACTGGACGGGCTCAACGCGGACGTCCTCGAGCGCGTCAACGCCACAGGCCGGGCCTTTCTCTCCCACACCCGGCTGCGGGGGCGGATGACCCTGCGGCTGGCGGTGGGCAATCTGCGCACCACGGAGCGCCACGTGCGCCAGGCGTGGGACCTGATCCAGGAGGCCACGGCCGCTGCGGTCCGGGCGGCCGGCCTGGCGCGCTGAGGGGCCGCGGGCGGACCCGCGGCAGCGGAGGATAACCGCGGGAGGTCGTGGAAGGATGGCCCCGGGCGACTCCCCCCATGATCTTCCGCGACCGCCGGGAAGCCGGAGCGCAGCTGGCGGAGGCCCTGCAGTCCTGCCGGGATCGTCGCCCGGTCGTGCTGGCGGTGCCACGAGGCGGCGTGGTGGTGGGGTATCAGGTGGCTGTCGCGCTGGACGCCCCGCTGGACGTCGTGGTGCCGCGCAAGCTGCGGGCGCCGTTCAATCCGGAGCTGGCCATCGGCGCCGTGGCCCATGACGGCTCCGTGTACCTGGACGAGGGGCTTGTGCGCACGCTGGGGGTCCCCGACGACTACCTGCGCCAGGAGATCGCGTATCAGACCGAGGAAATCCGGCGCCGGATGCACGCCTACCGGGGAGAGCGCCCCCTGCCCGACGTGGCCGGGGCCACCGCCATCGTCGTCGACGACGGCGTGGCCACCGGCGCCACCATGATCGCGGCCCTGCGGGCGGTCCGCGCCCTGGGGCCGCGGGAGCTGGTGGCGGCGGTTCCGGTGGCCCCGCCGGAGACGGTGGAGCGGCTGCGGCGGGAGGCCGACCAGGTCGTGTGCCTGCACACGCCGGCCCTGTTCTACGCCGTGGGTCAGTTCTACGAGGACTTCTCGCAGACCACCGATGAGGAAGTGGTCGCCCTCCTGCGCGCCCGGGCCGCCCAGCTGCCCGCGGACCTCGCCGCCCGCCCGGCAGGCCGCGACGCCACGGGTGAGCCGGGCGGCTGAGGCACGGCGGCCGCCCCCGCCCCCGGCCATGGCTGCCACCGAGCTGAAGCGGACGAGCCTGTACGCCTCCCACGTGGCTGCGGGGGCGCGCATGGGGCCATTCGCCGGATGGGAGATGCCGGTGCAGTACGCCGGCATCGTCGCCGAGCACCGGGCGGTGCGCACGGCCGCGGGCCTGTTCGATGTGTCGCACATGGGGGAGATCGAGATCGTCGGGCCCGGCGCCCTGGACTCGGTGCAGCGGCTGATCACCAACGACGCCGGGCGCCTGGCGGTGGGCCAGGGGCTGTACACGCCCATGTGCGCGCCCACCGGCGGGATCCTGGACGACCTCACGGTGTTCCGGCTGGGCATTGACCGCTTCCTGATGGTGGTGAACGCCAGCCGGACCGATGCGGACTTCGCGTGGATCGCCGAGCACACCCGGCAGGCCACCGCCCGCAACCGGTCCGCGGAGCTGGCGCTGCTGGCCCTCCAGGGTCCTCGGGCGGCGGCGGTGCTGGGGCGGGTGACGCGGGCCGACGTGGGATCCCTGCGGTCCTTCCACCTGCTGGACGGCGTGGAGGTGGCCGGGGTGATGTGCCTGGTGTCGCGCACCGGCTACACGGGCGAGGACGGGTTTGAGATCGCCTGCGCGTGGGAGCAGGCGCCGGCGGTGTGGGCCGCGCTGCTGGAGGGCGGGCGTCCGGAGGGGCTTGTGCCCGCCGGGTTGGGAGCGCGGGACACTCTGCGCCTGGAGGCCGGCTACATGCTGTACGGTCAGGACATCGACGAGACCACCACTCCCCTGGAGGCTCCGCTGGGGTGGACGGTTAAGTTTGACAAGGGGGAGTTCATCGGCCGGGCGGTCCTGTGGGCCCAGAAGGAGCAGGGCGTGCGCCGGCGCCTGGTGGGATTCGAGGTGCGGGACCGGGTGATTGCCCGCCACGGAAACCCGCTGTGGGCCGGCGGGCGGCGGGTGGGGAGCGTGACCAGCGGGACGTTCGGACCGTGGGTGGGCAAGAGCATCGGCATGGGCTACGTGGGAGTCGAGTGGGCGGCGCCCGGGACGGCCCTGGAGGTGGAGGTGCGGGGCCGCCGCGCCGAGGCGGTGGTGACGCGGCTGCCGTTTTACCGAAGGAGGTGACCCGCTGGACAGGCGCGAGCGCATCCCTCCGGATCTGCGGTATTCCCGCGAGCACGAGTGGGCGAGGGTGGAGAAGGGGCGTGTCCGGGTGGGCATTACCCGGTACGCCGCCGACCGGCTCACCGATGTGGTGTACGTGGAGCTGCCGGCTCCCGGGACCCGGGTGTCGTTCATGCAGCCCTTCGGCGTGGTGGAGTCGGTCAAGGCCGCCTCCGACCTGTATGCTCCCGTCAGCGGCACGGTGGTCGAAGTCAACGCCGCCCTGCGGGAGCGGCCCGAGCTGGTCAACGCCGACCCCTACGGCGAGGGATGGATGATCGTCGTGGTCCCCGACGACCCGGGTGAGCTGGACCGCCTCCTGAGCGCCGACGACTACGCCCGCCTGGTGGGCGAGGAGGGCTGATCGAGGAGGCGATCCATGCCGCGTCGTCAGCACAAGTACATCCCCGCCACCGAGGCCGAGCGGGAGGAGATGCTCCGGGCGATCGGGGTCGCCTCGGTGGACGACCTGTTCGGTGACATTCCGCCTGCGGTGCGCCTGACGCGCCCCCTGGACCTGCCGGCGCCCCTCAGCGATCCGGAGCTGTGGGCGACGGTCCGGGCCCTCGCCGAGGAAAACCTGCACGCCGACCGGGTGGCGTGCTTTCTGGGCGCGGGCGCCTACGACCACTACATTCCCAGCGTGGTGTGGCATCTGGCCGGACGGGGTGAGTTCCTCACCGCGTACACGCCTTACCAGGCGGAGATCATGCAGGGGGAGCTCCAGGCGGCCTACGAGTACCAGACCCTGCTCTGCGAGCTCACCGGCATGGACGTGGCCAACGCCTCCATGTACGACGGGGCGTCGGCCACCGCCGAAGCGGCGGTGATGGCCCGGGACCTGACCCGCCGGGACCAGGTCGTGATCAGCCGGGCGGTGCACCCCGAATACCGCCAGGCCGTGCGCACCTACACCGAGCCCCTGGGGATCGAGGTGCGGGAGGTGCCCTGGCGGGATGGCGTGACGGACCTGGAGGCGGTGGCGGTCGCCTGCGGCGAGCGCACCGCGGCGGTCATCATCCAGCACCCCAACGTCTTCGGATGCCTGGAAGATGGCCCCGCCCTGGCAGAGGTGGCCCACCGACGGGGGGCGCTGCTGGTCTGCGCCGTGGCGGAGCCCATCTCCCTGGGCCTGCTGCGGCCTCCGGGGGCCTGGGGGGCCGACATCGTGGCCGGAGAGGGGCAGCCCCTGGGCAATCACCTGAACTTCGGGGGGCCGTACCTGGGGATGCTGGCGACGCGGCAGGAGTTCGTCCGCCGCATGCCCGGGCGCCTGGTGGGCGCCACCGTGGACGCCGAGGGGCGGCGCGGGTTCGTGCTCACCCTGCAGACGCGGGAGCAGCACATCCGGAGGGAAAAGGCCACCAGCAACATCTGCACCAACGAGGCGCTGCTGGCGCTGGCGGCCGCCGTCTACATGGCCACCCTCGGGCCGCAGGGGATGCGGGCCGTGGCGGAGCTCAACCTCCACAAGGCGGCCTACGCCCGCGAGGTGGTGGGGCGGGTGCCCGGCTACCGGGTGGCGTTTCCCGCCCCGACGTTCAACGAGTTCGTGGTGCGCACTCCCCTGCCGCCCGAGGAGGTCAACCGCCGGCTGCTGGCCCACCGCATCCTCGGGGGCCTGCCCCTGGGCCGCTGGTACCCGGAGCTGGCCGACGGGTGGCTGCTGTGCGTCACCGAGCAGCGCACCCGGTCCGAGATCGATGCTCTGGCCGCCGCGCTGGAGGGGATCCGATGAGCGCCCGGGATCCGCGCCGGGACATGCCCCTGATCTTCGAGCTCAGTACCCCCGGCCGCCTGGGATGCGCGCTCCCCGATCCCGACGTGCCGGTGCGGCCGGTGGCGGAGAGGGTGCCGGCCCACCTGCTCCGGGAGACCCCCCCGGCCCTGCCGGAAGTCAGCGAGCTGGACGTGGTGCGCCACTACACCCGGCTGTCCCACCGCAACTTCAGCATTGACGAGGGGATGTACCCGCTGGGGTCGTGCACCATGAAATACAACCCCAAGATCCACGAGGATCTGGCGCGGCTGCCGGGTTTCTGCCGGGTGCACCCCTACACGCCTCCGGAGCACGTCCAGGGCGCGCTGCGCCTCATGTGGGAGCTGGAGCGGCTGCTGGCCGAAATCAGCGGCATGGACCGGGTGACCTTCCACCCTGCGGCCGGCGCCCACGGCGAGCTGGTGGGCATGCTGATGATCCGCGCCTACTTCCGCTCCCGGGGCGAGGCCCGCACCCGGGTCATCGTGCCCGACTCGGCCCACGGCACCAACCCGGCCACCGCGGCCATGTGCGGGTACCAGGTGGTCACCGTGCGCAGCGACGCCCGGGGCAATCTGGACGTGGGGGCCTTGCGGGACGCGATGGATGAGTCGGTGGCGGCCCTGATGCTGACCAACCCCAACACCCTGGGCCTGTTCGAGGAGCGCATCCTGGAGATCGCCGAGGTGGTGCACAGCCGGGGCGGCCAGATGTACCTGGACGGGGCGAACTTCAACGCCATGCTGGGCGTCACCCGGCCGGGAGACCAGGGGTTCGACGTCATGCACATGAACCTGCACAAGACCTTCTCCACTCCCCACGGGGGTGGCGGTCCCGGAGCCGGCGCCGTGGGGGTCAAGGCCCACCTGGTCCCCTTCCTCCCCGTGCCCACCGTCGAGCGGCGCGGCGACGGGTTCGTGCTGGACGAGGACCGCCCGCAGTCCGTCGGCCGGGTGCGGGCGTTTTACGGGAACTTCGCCAACCTGGTGCGGGCGTATGCCTACATCCGGTCGCTGGGCGCCGCGGGCCTGCGGCAGGTGGCCGAGACCGCCGTGCTCAACGCCAACTACCTGGCGGCCCGGCTGCGGGAGCACTTCGACGTCCCCTACCCCCGCCGGTGCATGCACGAGTTCGTCCTGTCGGGGGCGCGCCAGAAGAGGCTGTATGGCGTGGCCACCAGGGATATGGCCAAGCGCATCCTGGACTATGGCTTCCACGCGCCGACGGTGTACTTCCCGCTGATCGTTGAGGAAGCCATCATGATCGAACCCACCGAAACCGAAAGCAAGCGCACCCTGGATGAGTTCGCCGAGGCCCTTATCGCCGTGGCCCGGGAGGCGCGGGACACTCCCGACGTGGTTCGGACCGCTCCCCACACCACGCCCGTCCGCCGGCTGGATGAGGTGCGGGCGGCGCGCCAGCCGGACCTGCGCTGGCGGCCGCGGCGCGATGAGCCTGTCCCCGGCGCGGGGCGGGATCGTCCGTGACGCTGCCGGTGGTCCTGGCCGACGTGGAGGCCGCCCGGGCGCGCATCGCCCCGCATGTGCGCCAGACCCCCCTGCACCCCTGGAACGGGGGGCTGGCGCTGAAGCTGGAGAACCTGCAGGTGACCGGGTCATTCAAGGTCCGGGGCGCCTTCAACCACGTCCTCGCCCGGCGGAATGAGTGCGCGGCCGGAGTGGTGACCGCGTCGTCGGGCAACCACGGCACGGCGGTGGCCCACGTGGCCCGGGCGCTCGGCCTGCCCGCGGTGGTGGTCGTGCCCGAGGATGTGGCGGCGGTGAAGGCCCAGGCCATCCAAGCGGCGGGGGCGGAACTGGTCCGGCGGGGCCGTTTCTCCCGGGAGCGCCTGGCCCTGGCCCGGGAGCTGGCCGAAAGCCGCGGGCTGCACGAGGTCCCGCCGTTTGATGACCCGCTGGTCATCGCCGGTCAGGGAACCGTGGGGCTGGAGATCGTGCGCCAGTATCCCGACGTCGAGGTGGTCTACGTCCCCGTGAGCGGCGGAGGCCTGCTGTCGGGGATCGCGGTGGCGGTGAAGGCCCTGCGGCCGCGCGCCCGGGTGGTGGGGGTCGAGCCCGCGGGGGCCGACAGGTTCCGGCGGTCCCGCGCGGCGGGCCGTCCGGTGGCCCTGGAACGCGCCGAGACCGTCGCCGACGGCCTGCGGGTCCTGGCCCCGGGGACGCTCACCTGGCAGATCGCCGACAGCCTGGTGGACGAGTTCGTGGCCGTCTCCGATGACCGGATCGTGGCGGCAGCCCGCCGCCTGCTGGAGGAGGTCAAGGTCGTGGCGGAGCCTTCGGGGGCGGCCTCGGTGGCCGCCGCGCTGGCGGAGGCCCGCCCAAGGTCGGTGGCCGTCGTGAGCGGAGGCAACGCCGACAGGGAGTTTCTTAGAGGCCTGCTGGCTCCCTGAGGGCCCTGAATCGGCCCTTCCCCTCATCCGTACCGCACCTACGTTCGCGAACCCCCTTGAAATCGTACATATGTTCGCTATAATGTGTGCGGAGGTGAGTCCGCCGTGACCGCGGCCCTGACCGACAGGCAGCGACAGGTTCTGGACTACATCGCATCCTCGATCCGCACCAGGGGCATCGTGCCCTCGGTGCGGGAGATCGGCCAGGCCCTGGGCCTGAGATCCCCGTCGACCGTCCACCAGCACCTACTGGCCCTGGAGCGCAAGGGGTACATCCGCCGCCACGGAGACCGCATGCGCGTTCTGGAGGTCCTGGACCGGCGCCTGCTGCCGTCGGGAGAGGAGGTGGCCCACCTGCCCCTGGTGGGTCGGGTGTCGGCGGGCCTCCCGGTGCTGGCCCAGGAGAACGTGGAAGAGATGATTCCGGTTCCCCGCCGGATGGTCGGCTGGCAGGACGACAACTGCTTCCTGCTCACGGTGCGGGGGGACAGCATGTCCGGCGCCGGGATCCTCGACGGGGACATGGTCGTCGTGCGGTCGCAGCCCACCGCGGCGGTGGGGGACGTGATCGTCGCCCTGATCGGGGAGGAAGCCACCGTGAAGCGCCTGGCTGCCGACGGTGGCCGCCCGTACCTCAAGCCGGAAAACCCCGCCTACCCGCCGATCCGGGGCGAGTTTGAGATCATCGGCAAGGTGGTCGGCCTGCTCCGTCGGTACGCGGGAGGCACCGGATGAGCGTTCTGGTCCGCGGGCAGATCGCCGGATGGCCGGGACCCCGCCGGTCGCTCGTGCGGGGAGTGTTCGCCGGCGTGGCGGCGTGGCGGGCGCGGATGGCCGATGACCGGGAGATGGTGGGGGTGAAACTGCTCCTGCTGGCCGCGGTGGTAGCCCTGGCCCTCTTCTGGGAGGTGCCCGACTGGGCCCCGTGATCTGGACCGAGGTGGAGGCGGCGGCCGTGACTGCTGGCGTCCGGGTGGGGGCGGGCGTGGTCATCCGGGCTCCCGACGGAACTCCTCTGGCTGTGCTGGGCAGGGCCGTCTCCTCCGGATCGCGCCAGGAAGCGCTGTACCGGGCGATCCTCGCGGCCCTCCTGCGGGCCCGACGGATGGGCGTCCGGGCGGTCCGCCTGTCGGTGGACGACGCCGACCTGACCGGCCAGCTGTGCGGCCGCCGCGACATCCCCCCCGCGCTCATCGGCCTGTACCTCCAGGCCCGGGCTCTGCTCAACGCGTATCGCCGCCGGGAGGTGCGCCGGCTGGAGACGCCCAGCGCGGCGGCGCTGGAGGCGGCCCGGCGGGCGCTCGAGGGGGAGGAGGCGTCCGACGGGGAGGACGAGGCGGAGTCCCTCCCGCTGTGGCGGCTCGTCGCCCGCTGAAGGACGGGCCCGCCCACGGTGGAACCTTCAGGGCGGGACCCCTGGATGGAGCACACCGACATCACCCGCCTGCTGGCCGAGGGCGACCGGCTGATGCAGGCCGGCGACTTCGCGGCGGCCGAGGCCGTGTTCACCCGCATCCTGGGCCTGGCTCCCGACTCGGCGGTGGCCCTCAGCAAACTGGGCGCCGCGCTGGCCCAGCAGGGCCGCCTGGACGAGGCCCTGGACGCGCTGACCCGCGCCGTGGCGCTCCAGCCTGCCTACGCGCCGGCCTACAACAACCTGGGCAACGTCTATCGCGAAAAAGGAATGACCGACCAGGCCCTGGCTGCCTATCGGCGGGCCGTGGAGCTGGATCCGAACTACTGGGTGGCTCACCAGAACCTGGGGGCGCTGTACCGCCACCTGGGACAGCTGGACGAGGCGGTGCGGCATTTCAAGATCGCCCACCGCCTCTCCCTGCGCCGCCCCGCACCTTCCGCCGGTCCGACCCGCCCGGGCTGCCTGCCGGCGGTGGTGGCCGTCGCGGCCATCGTGGCGGGCGTGCTGTTGCGGTGACGCCGGTCAGGGGATCTCCCCCAGTTCCTCCCGCAGGCGCAGGAGGTGCAGCAGGTCGCTGCGGGTGAGGATCCCCACCAGGGTGCCGTCGTCGTCCACCACCAGCACGCGGCCGATGCCGTCCTGGGTCATGCGCTCGAAGGCCTCGTAGGCGGACGCCCCCGGGCGGACCGTGCGCAGCCGGTGCAGCGGCGTCATCACGTCCCGCACGGTGGTCACGGCCCGCCGCTCCCGGGGGATCTCCTTGACATCCTGCAGGGTGACGATCCCCAGCAGGCGGTCCCCCCACACCACCGGAAACCCTCCGTGCTTGAGGGGAAGGAAGTACTCCGAGATCAGCTCGTCCAGCGTCAGGGAGGGGTCCACGGTGTGGAGGGCGCGGCTCATCACGTCTGCCACGCGGACGTCGCCCAGGGCCTGGCGCAGCAGGACCTGCTGGTACCCGGCCTGGGCTCCCGCGTCCAGGAACCATCCCAGGAGCAACAACCACAGTCCCCCCACCACGTTGCCGGTGAAGGCCAGCAGGATTCCGGCAGCGATGAACGCCACCGCCACCCCCTGTCCGGCGCGGGAGGCAACGCGGGTGGCGTGGGTGAGGTCGCCGGTCACGCTCCAGATCAGCGCCCGCAGCGCCCGCCCGCCGTCCAGGGGGAATCCCGGGATCATGTTGAAGACCGCCAGGCCCGTGTTGGCCCACGCCAGGTATCCGGCCAGGGCGCCCAGGGCGGTGTCCGCCGCCGCCCACCGGCCCGCCGCGGCCAGGGCGGCCACCCCGAGGCTGGTCGCGGGGCCCGCCAGCGCCACCGCCAGTTCGGCCGACGGGGTGGGCGGCTCGCGGACGATGTGGGCGACGCCCCCGAACAGGAACAGCACGATGCTGCGGGTGCGGATGCCGTAGCGGCGGGCCATCAGGGCGTGCCCCACCTCGTGGGCCACCACCGAGCCGAACAGCAGCACGGCAGCCAGGAGTCCCATCGCCCAGTACGTGTCGGGGGGCAGGCCGGGGGCGCGGGTGGGGAAATAGGTGCGGGCCAGGGACCACGTCAGGACCCACAGGGCGATGAACCACGTGTAGTGCACGCCCACAGGGATCCCGACAACCCGGCCCAGCCGCACGGCGCCGCGCATGGATGGATACAGAATACTTCGCCCAGGCGTCGCCCGTTCCCCGCCGCGACGCCGGGGGCGGGTGGGGAACCCGGCCGCCGGCGGCGAACCGGTACTGCTTAGACCCCTGTGGGAGGGATCCGATGGTGAGAGTGCTGCCCCGGGAAGAAACGTTCTTCGACCTGCTCAACCAGGCGGCCCAGGTGATCCTCGAGGCCGCGCGGGCGCTGCGCGATCTGCTGGACGACTACCGCGATGTGGACCGCCGCGCGGAAGCCATCAAGGCGCTGGAGGACCGGGGCGACTCCATCGCTCACGCCGTCATCGACCGCCTCAACCGCACGTTCGTGACGCCGCTGGACCGGGAGGACATCTTCGCCCTCATCAAGCAGCTGGACAACGTCCTGGACTGGATCGAGGCCACCTCGGCCCGGCTGGCGGTCTACCGCATCCCCCACTCCACCCCGGAAGCCCGGGAGCTGGCCCACATCATCGTCAGCCAGTGCGAGGCCATCGCGGAGGCGATCCGCCACCTCCGGCGGCCCGACCGGGCCGTCGGCCCGGTGCAGGAGATCAACCGGCTTGAAAACCTGGCCGACCACGTGCAGCGGGACGCCATCGCCCGGCTGTTCGCCGACGCCCCCGACCCCATCACGGTCATCAAGTGGAAGGAGATCTACGAGACGCTGGAGCAGGCCACCGATCAGGCCGAGGACGTGGCCAACGTGATCGAGAGCATCCACACCAAGAACCTGTGACCCCCCTGCCCGCCGGCCTCATCCCCGTCCTGCTCCTGGTGCTGGCGGCGGAGTTTGTCAACGGGTGGACCGACGCCCCCAACGCCATCGCCACCGTGGTCAGCACCCGGGTCCTGACCCCCGGCCAGGCGCTGGTGGTGGCCAGCGTCCTGAACGTGCTGGGGGTCCTGAGCGGACAGGCGGTGGCCGCCACCATCGGCCGGGGGATTGTGGACGCCGCCGTCATCGACACGGTCACCATCGCCGCCGCCATGGTGGCCATCGTGGTGTGGAGCACCCTGGCCTGGACCCGGGGCCTGCCCACCAGCGAGAGCCACGCCCTGGTGGCCTCCCTGGCGGGGGCCGGGCTGGCCACCGCCGGCCCGCGGGTCCTGCTGTGGGAGGGGTGGCAGAAGGTGCTGCTGGGGCTGGCCTTCTCCACCTTCCTGGGATTCGGCGGCGGGTTTGTCCTGATGGTGGCCATCACCTGGGGATTCCGCCGGATGCCCCTGGGATCGGTGCGGCGGCTGTTCGGCCGACTGCAGGTGCTGTCGGCGGGGTTCATGGCCTTCAGCCACGGCAGCAACGACGGCCAGAAGTTCATGGGCGTCTTCACCCTGGCGCTGGTCCTGGGCGGCGTCCTGCCCGAGTTCCGCATCCCGGTGTGGGTCGTCCTGGTGTGCGCCCTGACCATGGGGATCGGCACGGCCCTGGGCGGGTGGCGCATCGTGCACACCATGGGGCTGCGCCTGACCAAGCTGGAGCCCTACCAGGGGTTCGCGGCGGAGACGGCCGCCGCCAGCGCCATCGAGCTGGCCAGCCGTCTGGGGATTCCCCTCAGCACCACGCACACCATCAACACCGCCATCATGGGGGTGGGTGCCACCCGCAGGCTGTCGGCGGTCCGGTGGGGTGTGGGAGCGGAGATCGTCACCGCCTGGGTGCTCACCTTTCCCGTCTGCGCCCTTCTCGCCGCCGTGGTGACCTGGGTCCTGCGCGCCGCCCTGTAGGCCCGCCCCCGGGCGGGGTCCCTTCGGGGCGGGTGGGTGCGGGGCGGCGGGTGTGGTATGATGCGGGGCGGTCGCCGCCGGGAAGACCCCGAGGGCGGGGAGGCGTTCACGCCGGTGAGGGTGCAGGCGCCCACAGGAGGATGTCAATGGGAAACGTCGTGCACGTGAGCGAGCGGGACTTTGATGCGCAGGTCCTGCGGTCGGATCTGCCGGTGGTGGTGGACTTCTGGGCAGAGTGGTGCGCCCCGTGCCGGATGATCGCGCCCATCGTCGAGGACCTGGCCAGTGAGTACGCGGGGCGGGTCAAGGTGGTCAAGGTGGACGTGGACAGCAATCCCCACCTCGCCCACCGCTACGGCATCATGAGCATCCCCACCCTGGGCGTGTTCAAGGGCGGGGAGATGGTGGACCGGGTGGTGGGCTACATGCCCAAGGCCGAACTGAAAAAGAGGCTGGAAAAGGTTCTGGGAGCCGCCGTCGGCTGACCCGCCCGCGCTGGCCGGGGATCAGGGCCCGGATAAGCTGGTCCCGGATCCCGCTCCCCCGCCTACCCCTGCTGGGCCAGCCACCGCTCGGCGTCGATGGCGGCCTCGCATCCGTAGCCGGCGGCGGTGATGGCCTGCCGGTAGGTGTGGTCGTGCGCGTCGCCGGCCACGAAGACGCCCTCCACGCTGGTCTGGGACCGCACCGTGCGGATGATGTACCCCTGCTCGTCCATCGCCACCTGCCCCCGGAACAGGTCGGTGTTGGGGCGGTGGCCGATGGCCACGAAGACGCCATCGGTGGGGCGCTCGACCACCTGGCCCGTGCTGACGTCCTGCAGCCGCACCCCGGTCACCTTGCTGTCGCCCAGGATGTCCACCACCACCGTGTTCCACAGGAAGCGGATCTTGGGGTTCTCCCTGGCCCGCCGCTGCAGGATCTGGCTGGCCCGCAACCGGTCCCGGCGGTGCACCACCGTGACCGAGCGGGCCAGTTTGGCCAGGTACAGGGCCTCCTCCATGGCGGTGTCGCCGCCGCCCACCACCATCACGTCCCTGTCCCGGAAGAAGAAGCCGTCGCAGGTGGCGCAGGTGCTCACCCCGCGGCCCATCAGCCGGTGCTCCCCGGGCAGCCCCAGGAGCTTGGCCCGGGCGCCGGTGGCGATGATCAGGGCCCGGGTCTCGTAGGTGTCCCCCGACTGGGAGGTCACCCGGAACGGCCGGGTGGTCAGGTCCACGGCGACAGCGTCTTCGGGCAGGAACTCGGCTCCCACCCGCTCGGCCTGCCGGCGCATGTTGGCGATGAGCTCGGGGCCCTGGATCGGCTCGGCGAAGCCGGGGAAGTTTTCCACCTCGGTGGTCAGCATCAGCTGGCCGCCGGCTTCGGCCCCCTCGAAGACCAGCGGCTGGAGGCCCGCCCGGGTGGTGTAGATGGCGGCCGTCAGGCCGGCCGGGCCGGATCCCAGGATGATCACGTTGCGCATAGACACCTCACCTGTGCGGGAGAACGCCGGCGCCCGGCGGCGCCATTCCGCGGGGCCGGCGCGGTGGGTGCTTTCGGCGGCGGCCGGCGGGCTTCCTGGCGGCGAGATACCTTGACAATGCCATTGTCAAGGATCTTGACAAAGATGTTTCCAGGCAGTACGGTGGGGGGCTGGAGATGGCCCGGGTGCGAGGACGGCGCGACGACATCCCGGTGTATGTCATCAGCGTGGCGGCCGACCTGACGGGCCTGCACCCGCGGACGCTGCGCATCTACGAGGAGAAAGGGCTCCTGCAGCCGGCGCGGCGCAACCACCAGCGCCTGTACTCGGAGCGGGACCTGGAGCGGGTGCGGGTGATCCGCTACCTGACCCGGGAGGTGGGCCTGAATCTGGCCGGGGTGCGCCTGCTGCTGGAGATGTCCGAGCGGATGGACTACCGGCGGACCCGGGACGCCATCTCCTGGGTGGTGGAACGCGCGTGGAGGAGGAGGCGACTGCCATGAGCCTGATCCGGTGGGACCCCTTCGACGACCTGGCGTCGCTGCGGGAGTCCATGGACAAGCTGTTCGAGGAGTTCTTCAGCCGTCGCCCGCGGGCGCCGGTGAGCGCGTGGCAGCCGGCGGTGGAGGTGTACGAGACCGACACCGAGGTGGTGGTGCGGGCCGAGCTGCCGGGGGTGGATCCCAAGAACGTGGACGTCACCGTGACCGAGGACACCCTGACCATCAAGGGTGAAGCGCGGGCCGAGCAGGAGGAGCGGGGGCGCAACTACTACCGGCGGGAGCTGCGCTACGGCTCCTTCCTGCGCACCCTTCCCCTGCCCGCAGAGGTGCAGGGCGACAAGGCCCGTGCCTCCTACCGCAACGGCATCCTGGAGATCCGGGTGCCCAAGAGCGAGCGGGCGCGGCCCCGCGCGGTCAAGGTGGAAGTGGTGGAGTAGCCAGCCCGAGGAGGAGGGTGGCGCCGACAGGAGGGGCAGCCATGGGCAAGGTGGTGGGTATTGACCTGGGGACGACCAACTCGGTGATCGCCTGCGTGATCGGCGGCGAGCCGCAGGTGATTCCCAACGCCGAGGGCAGCCGGCTCACGCCGTCGGTGGTGGCGTTCACCAAGACCGGCGAGCGGCTGGTGGGCCAGATGGCCAAGCGCCAGGCCATCCTCAACCCCGAGAACACCGTGTACTCCATCAAGCGCTTCATGGGCCGCCGCTACTCGGAGGTGGAGACCGAGCGCAAGATGGTCCCCTACAAGGTGGAGGAGGGGCCCAACGGGATGGCGGTGGTCCACCTGCCCGCGGCCGGCAGGACCTTCACCCCCGAAGAGATCTCCGCCATGATCCTGCAGAAGCTCAAGGCCGACGCCGAGGCCTACCTGGGGGACACCATCACCGAGGCGGTCATCACGGTGCCGGCGTACTTCAACGATGCCCAGCGCACCGCGACCAAGCACGCGGGCGAGATCGCCGGCCTGAAGGTCCTGCGCATCATCAACGAGCCGACCGCGTCCTGCCTGGCCTACGGCCTGGACAAAAAGGGCGCCGAGACCGTCCTGGTCTTCGACCTGGGCGGGGGGACGTTCGACGTCTCCATCCTGGAGATCGGGGAGGGGGTGTTCGAGGTCAAGGCCACCTCGGGGGACACCCACCTGGGCGGGGACGACTGGGACGAGCGGATCGTCAACTGGCTGGCGGACCAGTTCAAGCGCGAGCACGGCATCGACCTGCGCCAGGACCGCCAGGCCCTCCAGCGGCTGCGGGAGGCCGCCGAGCGGGCCAAGATCGAGCTGTCCACGGTCACCCAGACCACCATCAACCTGCCGTTCATCACCGCCGACGCCACCGGGCCCAAGCACCTGGACTACGTGCTGACCCGCGCCAAGTTTGAGGAGCTGACGGCCGACCTGGTGGAGCGGTGCATCGGCCCGTTCAAGCAGGCCCTGGCCGACGCCAAGATGACCGAGAAGGACCTGGACGAGGTCATCCTGGTGGGCGGTTCCACCCGCATGCCCATGATCCAGGAGCTGGTGCGGCGGCTGACGGGCAAGGAGCCCAACAAGGAGGTCCACCCCGACGAGGTGGTGGCGGTGGGGGCCGCCATCCAGGCGGGCGTGCTGGCCGGGACGGTGCGGGAGGTGGTCCTGCTGGATGTCACGCCCCTGTCCCTGGGCGTGGAGACCCTGGGCGGGGTGATGACCGTGCTCATCCCCCGCAACACCACCATCCCCACCCGCAAGAGCGAGATCTTCACCACCGCCGCCGACGGCCAGACCCAGGTGGAGATCCACGTGCTGCAGGGCGAGCGCCCCATGGCCCGGGACAACCGCACCCTGGGGCGCTTCATCCTGGACGGGATTCCCCCCGCCCCCCGAGGCGTGCCCAAGATCGAGGTGACCTTTGACATCGATGCCAACGGCATCCTCAGCGTCACCGCCAAGGACACGGCCACCGGGCGGGAGCAGTCCATCAAGATCACCGGCACCTCCACCCTCTCCCGGGAGGAGGTGGAGCGGATGATCAAGGAGGCCGAGCGGTACGCCGACGAGGACCGCCGCAAGCGGGAGATCGCCGAGACCCGCAACCGGGGCGACTCCCTCGTCTACCAGACCGAGCGCATGCTCCGGGAGGTGGGCGACAAGATCTCCGCTGCCGAGCGGCAGCAGGTGGAGGCCCGGCTGAAGGACCTCAAGGACGCCCTGGCCACCGACGATGTGGCCCGCATCCGCAAGGCCATCGAGGACCTGCAGCAGGCCAGCTTCAAGCTCACCGAGGCCATGTACGCCCGGGCGGCGGCCAGCGGCGGGGCGGGGCGGCCGGGGCCGGACGGCCCCACCGGGAAGCCGGGCGAGGACGTGATCGACGCCGACTACAAGAAGGCGGACGACCGCTGAGGCCTGGGGAGAGTCATGGAGGAGACGCGGCAGCAGGCCGGTCCGGGTGCCGGGAGTGCGGAGGGAACCTCCGGCGAGGGTGTGGTCCCCTCCTCCGCTCCGGCCGAGACCCGCACGCCGGAGGAGCTGATCGCCGAACTGCGCGCGGAGGTCGACCGGCTGCGGCTGGAGGCGGAGCGTAACTGGCAGCAGTTCCTGCACGCGGCGGCCGACCTGGAAAACTACAAGAAGCAGGCCGCGCGCCAGCGGGAGGATGCCATCCAGCGGACCCGGCACGCGATGCTGGCGGTGATCCTGGCCGTGGTGGACACTCTCGAGCGGGCGCTGGACCACGCCGGCAGCGACGGGGCGGCGATCCTGGAGGGCATCCGGCTGGCCCACCGGCAGGTCCTGGACCTGCTGGCCAACATGGGGGTCCGGCCGATGGACGCCCGGGGGCAGCCCTTCGATCCGCGCTACCACGAGGCGGTGGATGTGGTGTCGCCCGACAAGCACGGTGTGGCTCCCGGCACCGTGGTGGAGGAAGTGCAGCGGGGCTACCTGCTGAACGGTGAGGTGCTGCGGCCGGCGCGGGTCCGGGTGGCCGGGAGCTGACGGCGGAGGCGGTGGCGGGGATGGAGTTCAAGGACTACTACCAGATCCTGGGCGTGGATCGCCACGCCGATCAGAAGACCATCGCGGCCGCCTTCCGCCGCCTGGCCCGCCGGTACCACCCCGACATCAACAAGACCCGGGAGGCCGAGGAGAAGTTCAAGGAGATCAACGAGGCCTACCAGGTGCTGGGCGATCCCGAACGGCGCGCCCGCTACGACCAGATGTACGACGCCTACCGCCGCGGGGGAGTGGACTGGCAGCAGCTGTTCGGCGCGCCGGGCGCTCCCGGCGGCTGGACGGTCACCTTCGGGGAGGGCCTGGACCTGGAGGACCTGCTGGCCGGGATGGGCTTCTCCGACTTTTTCGCGCGGTTCTTCGGCGCCGACTTCCTGGGGTCCCGGCGGCCGGGCAGGCCCGGCCGCCGGCGGGTCGGCGTGCAGGAGGGTGCCGCCGCGCCAGCGGAGCCCACCGCGGCCGTGTCCATCACCCTGGAGGAGGCGTTCGCCGGCACCCGCAAGTCGGTGGTGGTGCACCTGAATGGCACCTCGCGCCGGTTCGATGTCTCCATCCCGCCCGGGGTGCGGGACGGCCAGCGGATCCGGCTCCCCGGGGCGCTGGACGGGCAGGATGTGTACCTGGTGGTGCAGGTCCAGTCCCACCCGCTGTTCGTGCGTCAGGATGATCACATCCTGGTCGAGGTGCCCGTGACGCCGTCGGAGGCGGTCCTGGGCGCCCGCATCGAGGTCCCCACCCTGGACGGCAAGGTGGAGATGGTCCTGCCGCCGGGCACCCAGAACGGGCAGACGTTCCGCCTGCGCGGCCTGGGTATGCCCCGCCGCGAGGGCGGGCGTGGCGACCAGCTGGTGCGGGTGAAGGTGGTGCTGCCGACGGACCTCACGCCGCGGGAGCGACAGCTGTACGAGGAGCTGGCCCGGCTGCGCCGGGACAACCCGCGAGCGGCGATGGGGTGCCGCTAGGCGGGAGGGGTGGCCATGGCCGTGCGGTTTGACCGGTTCACCGAGAAGGCGCAGGAAGCCGTGCTGAGCGCCCAGGAGATCTGGCGCACCCACCAGCACCCGCAGATGGACACCGAGCACCTGCTGCTGGCCCTGGTGGAGCAGGCCGACGGGATCGTCCCCCAGGTCCTGGCCCGGGCCGGCGTGAACGTGGCGGCCCTGCGCGGGCGCCTGCGCGCCGAACTGGAGCGCCAGCCCCGGGTCAGCGGCCCGCCGGCCGAAGGCCTGCTCATCAGCCCGCGGCTGCGCCAGGCCCTGGAGGTGGCCCAGGACGAGGCCACCCGCATGCGGGACGACTACGTGAGCACCGAGCACCTGCTGCTGGGCCTGGCCCGGGTGCGGGACGGCGGCGCCGCGCGGCTCCTGGAGGAGGCCGGCGTGAGCCTGGGCGGCCTGTACCGGGCCGTGCAGGAGATCCGGGGCCGGGCGCGGGTGACCACCCCTCACCCCGAGGGCACCTATCAGGCCCTGGAGCGTTACGGCCGGGACCTCACGGCGCTGGCGGCGGCGGGCAAGCTCGACCCGGTCATCGGCCGCGACGACGAGATCCGGCGGGTCATCCACGTCCTGTCGCGTCGCACCAAGAACAACCCCGTGCTCATCGGCGATCCGGGCGTGGGCAAGACGGCCATCGTGGAGGGGCTGGCCCAGCGCATTGTCCGCGGCGACGTGCCCGAGGGCCTGAAGAACAAGCGCGTCGTGCAGCTGGACATGGGGGCCCTGGTGGCGGGAGCCAGGTACCGGGGAGAGTTTGAGGAGCGCCTGAAGGCCGTGCTGCGCGAGGTCAGCGACAGTCAGGGCCAGATCATCCTGTTCATCGACGAGCTGCACACGGTGGTGGGGGCCGGGGCGGCCGAGGGCGCCATCGACGCCTCCAACATGCTCAAGCCCATGCTGGCCCGCGGCGAGCTGCGGACCATCGGCGCCACCACCCTGGACGAGTACCGCACCCACATCGAGAAGGACGCGGCGCTGGAGCGCCGCTTCCAGCCGGTGTACGTCGGCGAGCCCTCGGTGGAGGAGACCATCTCCATCCTGCGGGGGCTGAAGGAGCGCTACGAGGTCCACCACGGCGTGCGCATCACCGATGCCGCCGTCATCGCCGCCGCCACCCTGTCGGACCGCTACATCAGCGGCCGCTTCCTGCCCGACAAGGCCATCGACCTCATCGACGAGGCCGCCGCGCGCCTGCGGATGGAGATCGACAGCAAGCCCACCGAACTGGACGAGATCGACCGGCGGATCATGCAGCTGGAGATCGAGCGCGAGGCCCTGCGCCGGGAGGACGACCCGGCCAGCCGGCAGCGGGTGGAACAGCTGGAGCGGGAGATCGCCGGCCTGCGGGAGCGCAGCGACGGCCTGCGCCAACAGTGGGAGCAGGAAAAGAAGCTCATCGCCGCGGTGCGGCAGATCAAGGAGCAGATCGAGCAGACCCGGCACCAGATCGAGGACGCCGAGCGGCGGGCCGACCTGGAAACCGCCGCCCGCCTGCGCTATGGCGTGCTGCCCGAACTGCAGCGCCAGCTGGCGGCCCAGGAGGCGGCCCTGGCCCAGATCCCGACCGCCCAGCGGCTGCTGAAGGAGGAGGTGGGCGCCGAGGACGTGGCCGAGGTGGTGAGCCGGTGGACCGGCATTCCCGTCACCCGGCTGCTGGAGGGGGAGATGCGCAAGCTCCTGGAGATGGAGCAGCGGCTGCACGAGAGGATCGTGGACCAGGACGAGGCGGTGCGCGCCGTCAGCGACGCCATCCGCCGCGCCCGCGCCGGCCTCAAAGACCCCCGACGGCCCATCGGGTCGTTCCTCTTCCTGGGGCCCACCGGCGTCGGCAAGACGGAGCTGGCGCGGGCCCTGGCGGCTCAGCTGTTCGACGACGAGGACGCCCTGATCCGCCTGGACATGTCCGAGTACCAGGAGCGGCACACCGTCAGCCGGCTCATCGGGGCGCCCCCGGGATACGTGGGGTACGAGGAGGGCGGCCAGCTCACCGAGGCGGTGCGGCGGCGGCCGTACCGGGTGGTGCTGTTCGACGAGATGGAGAAGGCCCACACCGATGTGTTCAACCTGCTCCTGCAGATCCTGGACGACGGGCGGCTGACCGATGGCCACGGGCGGACGGTGGACTTCAAGAACACCGTGATCATCATGACCAGCAACCTGGGCAGCCGGTACCTGCAGCATCTGAACCCGGCCGACGCGGCCCAGTTCGAGATGGCCCGGGTGCAGGTCCTGGACGAGGTGCGGCGGACCTTCCGCCCCGAGTTCCTCAACCGCGTGGACGAGGTTCTGGTCTTCCGGCCGCTGACCAGCGAGCACATCCGGCAGATCGTGGACCTGCAGCTGCGCGACCTGGCCGCCCGGCTGCGGGACCAGCACATCACCCTGGAGGTCACCGACGCGGCCCGCGACTACCTGGCCCGGGAGGGCTACAACCCCGACTTCGGCGCGCGGCCGCTGCGCCGGGTGATCCAGCGCGAGGTGGAGAACCCTCTGGCCCGCCTGGTCCTGGCCAGCCAGCTGCGCGCTGGCCAGACGGCCGTGGTGGACTACGCCGACGGCGGGCTGCAGATCACGGTGCGGGAGCCCGTGGCGGCGGCGGCGTCGTGACCGGCGCGGCCCCGCGGGGAGGGCCGGGCGCAGCCCCCAGAGGAGGGTCCCCATTCTCGCCCTGAGCGTCCTGACCAGCGGCGCGGTCCTGCTGGCCCTGGAGATCCTGGCCAGCCGGATCGTGGCCCCCACCTTCGGCAACTCCATCTACGTCTGGGGCAGCCTGATCGGGACGTTCCTGGCCGCCCTTGCCGCAGGGTACGCCCTGGGGGGGCGGGTGGCGGACCGCTGGCCCACCACCACCGGTTTTGCGGCGGTCATGTTCGCCGCGGGCGCCCTGGTCTTCCCCATCCCCCTGCTGGCGCCGGGGGTGCTGGATGCAGTGGAGGCCGCAGACCTCGGGCCGCGGGCAGGGCCCCTGGTGGCCTGCCTGGTCCTGTTCGGCCCGCCGGGCGTGGTGATGGGGATGGCATCGCCGTATGCCGTCCGCCTGCGGGCGCGCGACGCCGCCACGCTGGGAGGAGTGGCCGGCGCCCTGTACGCCGTCTCCACCGCCGGCAGCATCGCCGGCAGCCTGCTGGCCTCGTTCGTGGTGCTGCACCTGTGGACCGTTCCCGCCATCGTCCACGGGCTGGGGGGTGTTCTGCTGGCGCTGGGCGTGGCCATCTGGCTGGCGGCCCGCCGGGTGGTGGCGGCAGGATCAGCGGCCCTGGCGGCGGCGGTGCTGCTGGGGGTGCCGGCCGTGCGCGGTCCGGCGCCCGCGCCGGCGGGGCTGCAGTACCTCCAGGACACGGTCTACCACCGCATCACCGTGACCGACGAGGGGGGCATCCGCTACCTGAAGCTGGACAACTACTGGCAGAGCGGTCTGGACCTGAGCAACCCGCGGCGGACGGTGTTCCCGTACGCCGACTACATGCACCTGCCGGTGCTGTTCGCGCCCCATGCCCGCCGGGTCCTGATGGTCGGGCTGGGCGGCGGTACGGTGCCCACCCGCTACTACGAGGACTACCCGGGGATGACCATCGACGTGGTGGAGATCGACCCCGCCGTGATCCAGGTGGCCCGCCGCTACTTTGCCGTGCCTGCCGGGGGCCGGCTGCGCCTGCTGGCCCAGGACGGCCGGCTGTTCGTGGCCCGCTCCGCAGAGCGCTATGACATCATCCTGCTGGACGCCTACCTGATCGACACCATCCCCTTCCACCTCGCCACCCGTGAGTTCTTCGCATTGGCCCGGGCGCGCCTGCGGCCCGGAGGCGTCCTGGCCAGCAACGTCATCGGGGCGCTGGATGGCCCCCGCAGCGGACTGTTCCGGGCGGTCTACCGGACCCTGGCCGAGGTCTTCCCGACCGTGTACGTGTTCCCCGTGGAGTGGGACCGGTTCGACATCCGGGAAGCCCTGCGCAACATCATCCTGGTGGCCACCGACCGCCCGCGGCTCGGTCCGGCGGACCTGCGCGACCGGGCCGCCCGGGCCCGCGCGGATCCCGGTGTGACGGTGGACGGGTGGGAGGAGGCGGTGGGAGACCTGTACCGGGGGCCGATCCGTGTGGACGACGTCCCCGTCCTCACCGACGACTACGCGCCGGTGGAAACCCTGGTACGGTAGGGAAGGGGGAAGACCCGCCTGCCGGCGGACCGGAGATGCCTGTTCTCAAGCTCTACATCGGCGACGTGATCCAGACCCGCAAGGCCCACCCCTGCGGGAGCGACCGCTGGACCATCGAGCGTCTGGGGGCCGACGTGGGCATCCGCTGCCAGGGATGCGGGCGCTACGTGCTGATGGAGCGCGCCCGGCTGGAGCGGCGCATCCGCAGGTTCATCAGCCGGCCCCAGGCAGAGGCCGGGGACGAGCGTTCCTCCGACCCCGGCGGAGAGTAAGCCCGGGGCGGGCGGGGCACAGGGTCGGATGACATGAATCTCTACGCCTGGGCCGTGGCACTGGCCGGATGGGCGGCGCTGGTGAGCCTGCTGCGGTTCAGCCCGCTGCCGGCCCCGGAACTGCTGGCCGCGTTCGCACTGCTGGCCGTGGCCACCGAGTGGCTGCTGGTGCCCCTGCCCCGCGGCGGGTACCAGTCCGCCGGGCTGGCGGTATCCGCCGCCGCCCTGCTGATCCTGGGCCCCGCGCCGGCAGCCCTCACCATGGCTGTGGGGGCGATCGTGGGGACCGGGGTGCTGCACCGCCGCCCGCTGTCTACCGCCGCCTTCATCAGCGGCCTGTCGATCCTGGCGGTGCTGGCGTCCGGCGCCACCTTCACCGCCCTGGATCCCCGGGTGGGATGGCCGCCCGGTCCCCTGTACGCCGGGCGGGCGGACCCGATTTTCTTCGGCGCCTTCTTCGCGGCCGTGGCCGCCCACATCCTGGTCAGCAGCGCGGGGGTCAGCCTGATGGTGAGCCGCGCCCGCCGCGTGGCCTTCCTGGAGGTGTTCGGGGTCAACGTGGCGTGGGAGGCGGTCAACAACCTGGCCTTCGCCACCCTGGGGCTGGTCCTGGCCCTCATCTACGGGCACGCCCTGCCGGTGAGCGCGGTGGTCCTCACGGTCCCCCTGCTGCTGACGGGCTACATCCTGATGCTCCACACCGCGCGGGAGCAGGCTCGCCGGGAGCTGGAGGTGGTCGAGCGCATCGGGCGGGCGTCGGTCACCCTGGACCTGGAGCAGCTGTACCGCTCGATGTACGAGGCCGTGGCCGCCGTGATGCCCGCCGACGCCTTCTGCGTGGCCCTCTACGACCACGAGCGGTCGGCCCTGTCCTACGAGTTTGTGGTGGACGGCGGGCGCCGGGTGCCGCCCCGGATGGTGCCGCTGACGCCGCAGGTCCGGGACCTGCTGACGGGTGCCGTCCCCCGACTGCTCTCGGCGTCCGCCGGGGCGGCCGACGCGCCCGATCTGCTGCCCGGAGACCGCCCGCGCGGGCGGCCGCTCTCCACCCTGGTGGTGCCGGTCCTGCGGGGGGACCAGGCGGTGGGCCTGCTGGCGGTGCACAGCGACGCCCCGGGAGCCTACACCGGGGGCGACGCCCGGCTGCTGGAGACCATCGCCGCGCAGGTCGCCACCGCCATCGACAACGCCCGGCTGTTCGAAGCCACCCGGCGCAGCCTCGACCGCCTGACCACCCTCCAGCGGGTCGCCAACGCGGTGGCGGCCAGCCGGACCTTCGCCGACGTGGTGGCGGCCATCATGGACGGCGCCCGACAGGTCCTGGACGCCGACCGGTGCGCCGTCTTCCTGGGCAACGAGCAGAGCGGTCTCGTGGACATCCACGCCCACGGCCTGCCCGCCGAGTACGTGGCGGCCCTGCGCGGCGCCGCCCGCGCCCGGGGGCCGGTGAGCGGCCTGCCCCTGAGCGTCCGGGAGCCCACGGTGGTCCTCGACGCCGACGCCGATCCCCGGCTGCGGGCCGTCCGCGAGCAGATCCTGGGCGACGGCCTGTCGGCCCTGGAGGAGGTGTCGCGGTCCATCAAGACTCTGGCCTTCCTGCCGCTGCTGCACCGGGGGGACCTTCTGGGGGTCCTGGCCCTGTACCACAACCGGGTGCGTCCCTACAGCGCCGAGGACCTGCGTTTGGCCCAGGCCCTGGCCGACCAGGCGGCCATCGCGGTCAGGAACATCGCCCTGCTGCAGCAGGCCGAGCGGCGGGCCGCCGAGGTGGACCTGACCAACCGCATCCTGTCCACGGTGACCGGCACCCTGGACCTGCCGGACATGTTCCGCCGGATCGTGCAGGAGGTGGCCCAGGCCTTCGGGTACTCGCGGGTGAGCATCCACCGGCTGGACGGAGAGTACCTGATCCTGCAGGCCCAGGTGGGCTACCCCGACGTGCACGAGAAGATCCACATCACCAAGGGGATTGTGGGCCGGGCGGCCCGCACCGGCCGACCGGTCCTGGTGCCCGACGTCACCCGCGACCGGGACTACATCATGGCCGACCCCGCCGTGCGCAGCGAGCTGGCGGTGCCCATCGAGGCGGAGGGGCGGGTCCTGGGGGTGCTGGACGTGGAGGCCGACGCCGCCCAGGCCCTCACCGAGGCCGACGTGGACCTGCTGCAGTCCCTGGCCGGCCAGCTGGGGATCCTGCTGCGCAACGCGACCCTGTTCGAGGAAGCCCGGCGGGCCCGGGACGAGATCACGGTCCTCTATGAAGCCGCCAAGGCCACCAGCGCCAGCCTGGAGCTGGACGCAGTCCTCAACAGCCTGGTGCAGGTCACCTGCCAGGCCTTCGGATACGAGCAGGGGGCGCTCCTGCTGCTGGACGACCGCAGCGGCGACCTGGTGGTGGAGGCCATCTACGGCTACGCGCCGGGCACCCGCGGCTACCGGATCCCGGCCGGCAAGGGAGTCACCGGGTGGGTGGCCCGCACCGGCAAGCCCGAGATCGTGGCCGACGTGCGCAGGGACCCGCGGTACATCGGGGTCAACGACCAGGTGCGCAGCGAGATTGCCGTGCCGCTGATCAGCGAGGGGCGGGTCATCGGCGTCTTCAACGTGGAAAGCCCCCGCCGGGGGGCGTTCGGCGAGAGGGACCTGCGGGTGCTCACGGCCCTGGCGGGCTACGCCACCATCGCCATCGAGAACGCGCGCCTGTTCGAGCGCACCAAGCACCTGGCCATCACCGACGGCCTCACCGAACTGTACAACCACCGCTACCTGCACGAGACCCTGGAGCGCACCCTGGAGCGCTGCCGCCGGGACGGCCAGCCCCTGGCGGTGATCATGCTGGAGATCGACAGCTTCAAGCGCTACAACGACACCTACGGCCACCAGCGCGGCGACGAAGTCCTGCGGGTGGTGGCGGACCTGCTGCGCCGGGGCAGCCGGGCCGGGGACATCGTGGCCCGCTACGGCGGCGACGAGTTCATGATCGTCCTGCCCAACACCACCAAGGAGGCCGCGGCCGAGATCGCCGAGCGGCTGCGCCGGGCCGTGGAGGCCTATCCCTTCCTGCTGGGCGGGACGACCCCTGCGCCGGTGACCCTCAGCGTGGGGGTGGCGGCCAGCCCCGAGGACGGCGCCACCGTGGACAGCCTGGTGGACGCCGTGGACCGCGCCCAGTACAGCGCCAAGCGCTCGGGAGGCAACCGGGTGCACGTGGTCCGACCCGCGGCCGGGCAGGTGCGCGGCTGAGGGTGGCCCGGGCGGACGTCCGGCCGCGGATGCCCTCACCCTGACCATGGGCCTGTCGGTGGGTCTGGTGGGCCTGCCCAACGCCGGCAAGTCCAGCCTCTTTGTGGCCCTCACGCGGGCCGCCGTCGCCGTGGCCCCCTACCCGTTCACCACCGTCGAGCCCCACCGCGGCGTGGTGCCGGTGCCCGACCCGCGGCTGGAAGCCATCGCGGCCGTCACGCGCCCCGCGCGGGTGGTGCCGGCCACCGTGGAGGTGGTGGACATCGCGGGCCTGGTGCGGGGCGCGCACCGTGGCGAGGGTCTGGGCAACCAGTTCCTGGCCCACATCCGCGACGTGGACGCTCTGGCCCACGTGGTGCGGTGCTTTGCCGCCCCCGACGTCCCCCACGTGGACGGCGCGCCGGATCCCCGGCGGGACCTGGAGGTCGTGGACCTGGAGCTGGCCCTGGCCGACCTCGCCACCGTGGAGCGGGAGTGGGAGAGGGTGCGGTCGCGTGCGCGCCTGCGCGATCCGGCGGCGGGTGCGGCCGCGGAGGTGCTGGAGCAGGTGCGGGACGCCCTTCAGCGGGGCGTGCCGATCCGGCGGCTGCCTCCCGACCCCCGCCGGGACGAGGTCCTGCGGCCGCTGCGGCTGCTCACCGCCAAGCCGGTGGTGTATGTGGCCAACGTGGCCGACGACGACCTGCCCGACGCTCCCAGCGCGGACCCCGTGCGGCGGTACGCCCAGGAGCAGGAGGCTCCGGTGGTGGTCCTGTCGGCGCGGCTGGAGATGGAGGCGGCCGCCCTGGCCGCCGACGAGGCCGCGCAGGTCCTGGCGGCGTACGGGGTCACGGAGCCGGGCCTCCAGCAGCTCGTCCGGGTGGCCTACCGCCTGCTGGGGCTGGTGACGTTCTTCACCACCGCCTCCCACGAGGTCCGGGCCTGGCCGGTGCCGGCGGGGACCACCGCGCCGCAGGCGGCCGGGCGCATCCACTCCGACATGGAGCGGGGGTTCATCCGCGCCGAGGTGGTGGGCTGGGACGAACTGGTGGCCGCCGGGTCTCTGCCGGCGGCGCGGGAGCGGGGTCTGGTGCGCCTGGAAGGCCGGTCCTACGTGGTGCGCGACGGGGACGTGATCCTGTTCCGGTTTGCGGTCTGACGGCGAGGCCCGCGCAGCGTCCCCTGCCGGGGCGGCTATTCCCCCGCCCGCCGGGCGGGTGCTATAATCGGTTGGCTCAGACAGCCCCTGCACCGGCGGGGGCGCCTTCCCGGAGGAGCGGCGTGAAGAGTTATGACCTCGTGTACATCATCCGGCCAGACCTGGAGCCGGATGCGCAGCGGGCGGTGATGGACCGCATCGCCCAGCGGATCCAGGAGCACGGCGGGCAGGTGGAGGCCACCGACGTCTGGGGCAAGCGCAAGATGGCGTACCCCATCCGCCGGTACCGGGAGGGCGTGTACGTGCACGTCCGCTTCTCCCTGGACCCGCAGAAGGTGGCCGAGATCAAGCGGGCGGTCGCGCTGACCGAGGACGTGCTGCGCGCCATGGTCACCGCCGCGGTGGGCAAGGTCCCCGAGGCGGCTGCGGCGGGCGCGCGGGCCGCCCAGCCGGCGGAGGCGTAGGCAGGCGTGTACAACCGCATCATTCTCATCGGTCGGCTGACCCGTGACCCGGAGCTGCGCTACGTCCCCAGCGGGCAGCCGGTGGCCAGCTTCACCCTGGCCGTGGACCGGCCGTTCGTCAACCAGCAGGGCGAGCGCGGCACCGACTTCATCGACGTGGTGGCCTGGCGGCGGCTGGCCGAGCAGGTGAGCCAGCACCTCAGCAAGGGGCGGCTGGTGGCGGTGGAGGGTCGCCTGCAGATCCGGTCTTACGAGACTCAGGACGGGCAGAAGCGCAAGGTCGCCGAGGTGGTGGCCGACGCCGTGCGCTTCCTGGACCGCAAGGCTCCCGGGGCGGAGGCGGTGGCGACGGAGGCGGAGCCTCCTGCCGCCGAGGGCGACGACGACGTCCCATTCTAGAG